>JASHSN010000096.1 GCA_030038695.1 Nitrososphaeraceae archaeon | reverse complement strand
CGTTTGAAGAAATAGTTCCAGAGGCGGTGACAACAGGCTCAAAAATATGGGGAAAGTGGCTTAGATAAATTAACTTGCTTCAAGCTCTTTGATCCTTTCAGCTACACCTTGCTTTTCTTTCTCTAGCTCATCTTGATATTCCTTAAGGAGTGCAACACGTTCTTCTTTTGTGAGAAAGCTTCTTGCGTGTTGAAAGCTCCATCCATAACAACCATAACCCAAATCACTATTCACCTCCTAATTTCATTGTACATATTGGACATACGATATATAGTTGTTGAGTGTATTTATATATATCTGATATCCAATACATTATATTGCCATATGAGAAGATTTTCTGGTGATAATTATTGCTGTGATATGAGGGGTATGCTAGGCTTCCTAATCCTATTTCTACTTTCAAAAATCCAATGCATGGACAGGAACTCGCAGAAGAGATTGCAAAACGGAAGGGAGAAAAACCTAGTCCTGGAACGATTTATCCAGCACTAAAAAGTCTTCGAGAAATAGGATTTATTATTAGCGAGGAGAAAGAAGGCAAGATGATAGTATATAGTCTGACGGAGAGAGGAAGAAACGCACTAAGAATTGCTAAACGCAGATTTATAAGAACATTTCTCGGGATTTTTCCCTAAAACCATCTTTTTCAATTTCAACCTCGATCTCTTGGAGACTATTAAAACAAGAAGAAAGGAGTAAGGTTAGCATGACGTTGTATCCATATGTCAAGCAGATTTTTAAAATAGGTCTTTTTTCGACCTTCTCCCTAATTCCAGGCCTAGTCGTTCTTGTAGCCAGTCTAGCATAGGACTTACAGATAACTATAAGACACCATTCTCCCTCAGACCCTCGAAAGTGTTCTAATCCCAATAACACCGAATCGCTTAAAGCGATCGCTGGATCTCTATCTGTCAAATAGGCACATGAAACTTGACCCGGTCATCATCAGGGGGAAAGAACGGGGATTTGCTTTTGTTCCCATAGTAGCAAAAAGTGATGATATAGAAGAGACTACTAGTTTAAGAATAGCAGCATCGCTTGCAATAAGAGATATTCTGCCACTAATAGCAAAGCTAATCTAAGTATTCCTGTAAAGGAATTCGCTTCTCAACTATTATCGGTTAGCGGCAAGTCCAGCATCAGGAATGCATTAGACATCATGTTAAATAAAAGTATTAGAAATATAGGAATAACTGGAGAATTGCCATATCAAATTGATAGTCGTAATAAAGGCATGTGTAAGAGCTAAGATATCTCTTTTTCGTGCAAAAAAGGAAACAGACAACGAAACAAGAAAGAGATGGATTGAAGAATCTAAAAATCTTCTTGAGTTAGCGGCGTCTTATATTGAATCGTTATGACAGAAAAGTATTTCAATGGACTTCTCCACTTCAAAACAGGTAAGTACTACTCTACAAAATCCTAGGTACATAGACTTGTTTAAACAGGTTAGGAGATGCTGCCATATATTTGTCGGATTGGACTCGAAAACGATTACATTAGGATATTGTGCTACGTATGTGCATCAAATAAGGAAAAAATGACAACGTCATTGGGCAACGAATACAATAATAAGTATGAATATCAACAAAAACATAGGTATGCTATTCTAGTAAATGATATGTTAAATGATTTCATACACGGAAATCTAAAATGTGATAGAGCCGCACAGATAATACCCAAAATAAAATTGTTATTAGAAAAAGCAAGACAAAATAATATACCCATATTCTATTGTAATGACGAACATCTTCCTATAGATAAATATGAGCTTAAACTATGGGGTCCGCACGCGATGAAAGAAACAGATGGAGCTAAAGTCATAGAAGAATTAATACCATCTGTTAATGATTATAAGATCCCAAAGAGAAGATATAGCTCCTTTGATGGAACTTCCTTAAGTAGTTTACTGAAAGGGACCTATAACGGAAAAGGTGTTGATACCATCATTATTACGGGAGTTCATACACACATATGCGTTAAACATACTGCATATGATGCATTTGTAAGAGGATATGCAATTATAGTGGCAGAAGATGGGGTGGAAGCTTTTACCGGGGATGATCATGTAGCTGGTCTGGAATATATGAAGCAAAATTATGGTGCAAGGGTAGAAAAGGTATCCGATATTTTGAAAAGGATCTCAGCATCAGCAAATGACTAAAGATGTCAAAGTACGGTATTACTACACTTCTGTTCAAAAGTTGAAATGATCATTATCATTACATGGTCAGTTCAACAAGATTTGTTCTTTGTAAAGCAATTGTGAATAATTTAGGTTCGAGGTTCAGAGGTAATACCAATTAGTCTAAATATACATTTCTTTGATCTTAACTACGAACACATTACTCTTGTTATTGAGGTTCAAATTCTCTATTTTTGACTTCTAATTGTTTGCTATAAGAGACAGGGAAGGTTTCTGGTATAAAATCTAAATCAAGAAATTTCGGAGGAAGAGTCTTTATTTGATGTAAATGAAATCTTTGAATCTCTTTTATTGAGGACATCTTTAACAATATTTCTCCATTATCAAAAATTTTTTCCAAAAGAGGAAGCGAATTAACCGGTTTGTCCTCGTTTTCTAATTTAATAAGATCGTTTTTTATTAATCCATTTTCAAATATTCTATATACTTGCTTAGGACCAGGGTATGATCTCTTCCCAGAACTGGTCTTAATTTTATAGATTATTCTTTCCTCAACTTCCTCTTCATTATTACATAGTGCTGATGAGGGTTCTTTAATTGCAACTAATTTGTAAACTCCATTCATAGCCGGATCATCTCTCGATGTGCTAAGCTCCGTCCCAACTCCAAAGGTGTCAATCGGTGCACCCCTATTAAGCAAATCATGAATCTGATACTCATTGAGGTCTCCGCTAGCCATGATCTTTGTATTAGCATAGTCTCCACCAGGGGCACTATCAAGCAAACTCCTAGCTTCTACACTTAAGTAATACAAATCTCCACTATCAAGTCTTATTCCCGCTGTATTTATTCCAGATTTAATTATCTTTTTTATAGCAGCGATGGTATCATAAGTGTCAACCAGCAAATAACCTGATGGGAATATCTTTTTAAATTGTTTAAATGCTTCTACTTCTTTTTCAAAACTCATTATTAAAGAGTGGGCACTTGTTCCAAAGATAGGGATTCCGAACTTATATCCTGCTAGAGCGTTTGAAGTACCCGCGCAACCCGCTATGTAGCTTGCTCTGGCTGCTAGAAGGGCTGCTTGTGGGCCATGGGCGCGCCTTGAACCAAACTCTATTATGGACTTTCCTTTTGCAGCGGTAACTATTCGTGATGCCTTACTAGCAATCAGGCTTTGAAAATTTATCATAGATAAAAGGTAAGTTTCAACTATTTGTGCTTCGATGATAGGAGCTTCAATCCTTATGATTGGTTCGTTAGGAAACAAAATAGTGCCCTCAGGAACTGCCCAAACAGTACCTGTGAATTTGAAGTTTCCGAGATACTCAAAAAAATCTTCTCCTACATATTTGAATACTTCTAGAGATTTTAGATAAGACAACTCTTCTTCGTTGAACCTTACATTCATAAGAAAATAAAGCGCCTGTTCAAGACCACATGTTACTAGATAGGATCTCTTCCTTGGTAGTTTTCGGACAAACATTTCAAATATACCCTTTGTGTGATGACAATCAGAATTGTAGTAGGCAGCAGCCATTGTCAACTCATAAAGATCTGTAGCAAGTGCAAGATTTCGTGCATCCACATTTCCCAAGAGCCCTTCCAAAATGGAACCAGCTAATTATTGGTTAGTGAATCTATATCCTTTTCCTGACCATATTTATCGAGGAATCAGAAGTTTGAATCGAACTATTATAGGATTGAAAGGGAGTGGAATAAGTTAGTTTAAATGCTTTCATCTGTGTTTGAATCGAACTATTTGACGTATATTTGACGTTAGCGTCATGGTCTGGTCAGCCGCTGAAAAATATACGCTTGTCGCAGCAAAACTATATGGAGATTGGTATCCTGATTCTCAAGGGAATAGAAAATATGAAGCTGGAAACCTACCCATAACAACGAAAGACTAAAACAAGTCTCCATCGTTAATGCAATTATGAAGACATTATCTTGTCGAGACGCTGGATGTGATTGCGATTACGTTGCAAAAGGCGAAACAGAAGAAGATGTTTTAAGAGATGCAACGCAACATGGCATAAAAGTGGAATTTAGATACAAAATATTCAATCCTAGTTGCGGTTGGATTCTGTGGTTCACTCACTACAATGTCTTCATTCGCTCTTGAAACAAGCAACTTACTTGATAACAGACTATATTATATCGCGACAATCAACGTACTGACCAACGTTCTATTGTCGTTAGGCTTTTTGATCGGAGGAAGGGCTTTGGCTAGTCTTATAATTCTCAGGGGTGATTGATGAGATATAGTATGACCAAGATGAAAATGTGGTGTCTCATAATAAGGATAAAGAGAAATGATCAATTCCACGGCAAGCCATTGCACAAGGCATTGATAGAATTTTTGATGAGCGCTAAAGTTTCTGGTGCAACAGTCTGGACTGGTGTTGACGGCTTTGGGAAACGGCGTAGATCTACGATTCATCTTGAGGGAATAACGATCAGTATGCCATTGGTAATAGAAGTTATCGAAGAAAAATCTAAGATGGAGCCTTTGCTTCCTCAGATTAAGAGAATGGTTAACGATAATGGTGTTTTAAGTTTGCATGAAGTTGAAGTGTTCTAATTTGATTAGTGAATTCTGTCGGGACTATCAAGAGTGATGAAATAATGCATTCAACTTCCTAAACAGAGACACAAAGAATCAGTATAATAAAAATATGTAGAGTATAACCGTTTTGATAGCTGAAATGCCTGTTATCTGTTATTGTCATCATCTTTAACATTCTTTGCTGACGAATACTGTTGATTAATGCCCTGTGTGCCCAATCGATACTAATCTTTTCTCTTTAATTTCTCTAGGTATTGTTTGGCTATTACATTACCTTTGCTAACCTGTTGTTCTATAAACTTGAACTCGATTAACAGGCTTGGCTTATGTTTTATTTGCTTTGCTAGGTTTCTAAGGCGAAAAACCTCGAAATTCTTTCCTACATATCTTTTGTTTAGTTTCTTGCAATGTTTCCAATAAGCATAGAGATATAAGCATAGAGATATGGACCAGCTGTTGATTTTGACAATCGGGATTACCAACACTTCACGTACTCCTGCCTTATTGTTGCATTCGGAGGAATTTTCTGATTATTATCAGTCATTTTTAGATTATTCGGTAACGCTAGCTATACTTTTTGCTATTAGTACGGAGCAGTGCTGCGACCATAAACCTCTTAGAGTTGAGGAAAGCTTCCAACGCTCTACACCAAGAACCAATGATGGGCCAAGGTTAGGTAAACGATCATCCAGGAACACTATCAAATATTGGGATTCTGCTAGCATCTAGTGTTTCAGCCGGCATCGCAGTAGGATTGGTTCGGGGATAGAATTAGTGACTAGGTTGAAATGAGGCTTGCTTATGAAGTACGTCAACAGTAAAAAGTCTCTAGTAGAATGAGCTCTGTTGCACAATTCACTTATTACTTCGTACTCTATCTATCCGTCTACATCTTCATAGCAACAAACATGTTATACAATGATGCTTTCATGACCAACTCCTTAGTCATGTTATGAAATTTTC
>JASHSN010000095.1 GCA_030038695.1 Nitrososphaeraceae archaeon | reverse complement strand
TCTAAGGTACTGTCCTAGCAACCGGGATAGATGTTATCATACGCTATCTGGGGATTCAAATTGCAGACCGCATGAGCTCTTAAAATTAAGAACAAAAGATGTCATCTTCAAGACTTCCGGAGACTATCAGTATGCCGGAATAATCGTAAATGGCAAAACAGGAACAAGAACCATTCCATTGTTTTCTTGTATCCCCTATCTAAAAGATTGGCTCGACGATCATCCACAGAGGGGTAATCCAAATGCGATGCTTTTTCCTAGCATGAGTGACAAGAACTTTGGAAGAATGATGACAGGTAGTGACGGAATCCGTCTAGTTTACAGAAAATACAAATTAAATTATTTCACGAAGCTACTTGAAAACCCAAATGTATCTCCAGAAGATAAAATAAAGATCACTGACTTATTGAAGAAGCCATGGAATCCGTATATGCAAAGGGCATTAAACCCTTGGAATACAATCAGTGTGTTCTAGCTCGTAACACATTAGCACAAACCGGCGACAGTCAACCATGTAATAAGGTGACAATATCGTAGCGGGCTCATAGGGATGATTCCCGCAGGTAAAGGGGTTCAGCAACAGGTTATTTAGCTTTCGTGTTTAGCTGCCTTTTACTCTTGATAGAATTCATTTAGGATATCGTCGAACTAAAATGATAATCATCATCTTATGGCTTATCTGCGATTATGTTTAATCTAACATAATCTAAGGACCAAGTTGACTGAGGTCCCATGCTATTATTACTCCTCTTTTCAACTTCATGCAAAAATAACTCCAAAAATCTGTTTCTTGTTTTATCATCAGGGAGGCGTTCTAGAAATGGTTTCATTATTACGGTTTTTACAAACCTGGCATATATTTTACGATTAGCAAGGCTTACACAATCATTATGCAGGCTAACATTTGTACCTATATAGCCTATCTCATTCAATAAGCGAGTTGTGTCATTAGGCTTTGCAAAATACCATGGTCGATTCATTTTTGTAAAATATATATTGAATTCATTTAGCTTCATAACCCGTCGGATCAGCGCATCAACTCTTCGTAAATTTCCATATCCTCCACACTGAATTAATAGTTGTCCCCTCATATCGCCATCACAGTTTAGCATATTCCAAAAATGCTGAAAAACTTGAGCATGATCATGAACCCAGTGAAGAGCAGCATTAGAGAAAATTACATCTAAGTCTATAGGGAGTTTCACATTAGTAATATCAGACTGGACTAACTCAACATTTGCTAAATCTTTAAGATTCCGTCTTGTTTGTTTTATCATATTTGAATCACCATCTACCGCATAGACCCTGCCTCTAGGAACTTTTTGGGCCAGTAGTTCAGTAAGAAGACCAGAACCACACCCGGCGTCCATCACGCGTTCATTCCCGTCCCACTTTCGCCATTCTAAGACTTGTTGACCCCATCGATATTGTACCAGACGGGAAACCTCGTCGTAAGTCTGTGCGTCCCACTTGTTTCTGTTTATGTTTACACACTCACCTCTTCTGCTTACACTACTGCATTCCGCTCTAAAATCGACATCATCAAACCTCATTTAGTTCCTTTGATTAAATAGCCTATAATGACTGAATATGGATACGCAGTATGTGGCGTATGCTCAATGAGTCGGCTTCAGCTTATCCTGTGAATATTTTATCTCCGAGAACCCAATTTCTGTAGGATTTATGAATATTCTTCAGGGCAAAGCCTAACGGCATGGCAGCAGATATAGTTAGACGCTAAGGGCACATAGTTAGACGCTATAAACAATAATAATTATCTAAGAGTCAGTTGTGTGAATGAAGAATGACAAAAATATCATCCTCTTCGATAGAATATCCTCCAGGTCCTAGCTCAATTTTACCTAACAAGTTATTACGTCAATTCATACGTAATCCTATCAAAACATTGATGGATATTGCATATACTTATGATGACATCGCTCATTTTAAGCTTGGGAGGAAAAGGCATGTCTATTTGCTTAACAACCCCAATTATATAGAAGACGTATTAATTAGGAATCATAAGAATTTTATAAAAAGTAGAGGTTTACAAGTATCAAAGCGTCTGTTAGGAGAAGGCTTAGTCACTAGTGAAGGAGAATATCATGATCGCCAGAGACGGATAATACAACCTGCGTTTCATCCTAATCTTATAAAGAAGTATGGGGAGATAATAACAAATTATACACTAAATATGTGCCAGTTGTGGCAGGATGGTACTACACTAGATATCCATAAGGAGATGATACATGTAACAGCAGCAATCATCAGTAAAGCTGTCTTAGGTTCAGATATTAAATCAGAACAAGGTGACGAAGTTGGTGATGCCCTCTTGACTTGTGCAGAATACTTTAACCGTCTCTTAATGCCATTTGGCGACTTAATCGAAAAGATTCCCATACTGCCTGTTAATAAGGGATTTCAACAGGCAAAAAGAAAACTAGACTCTATAGTATACAATATGATCAAAGAACATCGAGACAACGAGAACAAAGGGACGCAAAGAGGAGACTTGCTATATACTCTATTACAAGCACAAGATATAGAAGCTGGAATCGGAAGAATGACCGATTTGCAATTAAGAGATGAAGTAATGACAATTTTTCTCGCCGGTCACGAAACAACAGCCTATGCATTGACATGGACACTTTATCTACTATCACAAAATCCCACAGTAGAATCTAAGCTATATGAGGAAGTGTGTTCTATACTTGACAAGAATAATGGTAAAGATAGGATTCCAACAGTAGAAGATATACCAAAATTAGAATATACTGAAAAGGTCTTTAGAGAATCCATGCGTCTATATCCACCAGCATGGACTATAGGCCGTCAAGTCATGAGTGATTACAAAGTTGATAAGTACATCATACCTGCTGGTTCGATTATTTTGATGAGTCAATATGTCATGCATCGCAATCCACGTTACTTTTCTGATCCAGATTCTTTTCATCCAGATCGCTGGAGCAAACAGATGAAGTCTAACCTTCCCAGATTCAGTTATTTCCCATTTGGAGGAGGCATTAGAGGATGTGTAGGTGAACCGTTTGCATGGATAGAAGGGATCCTACTAGTAGCTACAATATGCTATCGATGGAAGATGCATCATGACCCAGAGCACAAAGTTGAATTAAAACCGCTCATTACGCTGCGCCCAAAATATGGTATGCGTATGAGGTTAGAACGTAGAAAATAAAGTAAGGTATATACTTCGTGTCCGTAACAATTCTAACTCCAGAAAAGCCTTCCATTCCAATTTCGGTTATTCTTCTATATATATGCCCAGGATTCAGGATCATTGAGAAGATGCCGATTGCAAAGCAAGCTCATGATGGTAAAATCTGGGCAGAAAATAACGTTACTGGTAAAGGCGCAACATTTATCCTTATTTACCCTTTGTTGTGTAGTACCCCTAACGAACAGTTCTTACAGCCAGGCGAAACTTTATCACAACCTATAACACTTTTATTTCTGTGTCAGTGGTTTTGCTACCGCGTCGATAGTGTACGTTACAGTGAATGGAATTCCATCTGTTTTATGAAAGAGTAAAGCAGAACCTGCAAATACAAATGAACCAGTACTTATAGGCGAATTAGTTACTGCGACAGGAGTATTAGAGAACATTGTCATAGGTGAAAGCGCAATACGTGTAGTATTATCAATCCATTTGGCATTATAGGGTGCACCATGTTTAGCATCAGGAATCACCTTTGGATTATACTTGTGCTCAACTTCTACTTCTATAGGCTTGCTAGCAGTAAACGTGACTGTACCAGTCCAAATCTTTCCGTCTTGTCTTAATGGAAGAGCAACTACTATCTGATGAGGCAAACTTTTATTCACTGCTGAATTGGGTGCAGGAAACGACATAGATGTATTCTGTATTGTTACAACATTTGGTGGCTCTTGTGCTGCTTGTTTTTGAGCAGTCGCTTCATGGTAGTTGCTATACATTACTGTCATCGGAGACAGTAATGATCCTGTGCTTAATGCGATAACAACTAATAGAACTGAAAATCCACCTCTGGTCGTTTGCATTTATCACGATTTTTTATGACGCATATTAATTGATTGCCTTAGTCCATCGATATACTTAGCGGGCTCGGAGGGCTCCGTGACGATATCGGTGCTAAAAGTGGATTTCGAATCTAATACAACAATCTCAGCTTTAAATGTTTTGTTCCGTTACGTTAGAACAACCTTATGCAAAAAACATATCAGACATATCCAGATATTACGTTCTTTATCCAGAAAAACCTGGTTCTGCGTAAGCAGTTAAGTATTTGTAGAGAAATCGTTTTAACAGAAATAAGGACGCATAGAATTTATTTATATGGCGTACGTACGTGAGCATTTCTCAATCACCCTATACGCTTGTGGTTTGTGAAAAACCTGACGCTGCAAGAAGGATAGCGTATGCTCTAGGTAACTCCAACTTTAAGGAAAGAAGTTTTTCGGTTTTTTCTGCAACTGACCATCGTAATGAGAACTTTGTTGTATGCTCCGCCATTGGTCACTTGTACGGATTGGTGGATATTAACAGCAATCGAAATGTGTATCCCGTTTTCGATGTAAAATGGGCACCGATTCAAAAAAAGAAAGCTATAAGGTGTCAACAGATCATAAAGTCAATATCTCTCCTTTCAGAGAAGGCTACAAGGTTTGTTCATGCCTGTGATTATGATCAGGAGGGTGAAGTGATTGGTTACAATATTCTCCAATATGCCTGTAAGAACAAATATGAAAATTCATTTAGGGCCAAATTTTCAACTCTGACAGATGAAGAAATAAGAAATTCATTTGATAATTTACTAAAACCAAGCAAAGGATTGGCCGAAGCTGGGAGATCACGCCATATGATCGATTTTATCTACGGAGTTAATCTCTCAAGAGCTCTTACTCAGTCTTTTAAGGTTAGTAACGATGGCAAACGGTATCGTAATCTATCAATGGGTAGGGTTCAAGGTCCGACCCTTGCTTTTGTGGTTGAGAGAGAGATAGAGATCAGAAGACACGTCCCGGAACCTTATTGGACTATATCTGCAGAATTTGAGAAAAATGGGCATATAATTATG
>JASHSN010000094.1 GCA_030038695.1 Nitrososphaeraceae archaeon | reverse complement strand
ACTGTAAAAATTGTAGGCTAAAGTCTAGTACGAATTTATAGATATACAACAGACTTCAACGCAATCAATCTTCATATTCAGAAGACAGATAATCTAAATCAGCATTATCATATCTATTATACATTAAATAACTCCCCTCTTACTATCTCCAATTTTGGTTTGGTATCAGAAGAAAGAATATTTAAATATACAAATTCCCACATATTAATTTCACTTTGCTTGCATATAAAATAATGCGACAAGGATATAATAAATTTAGTATATAAAAAAATCAAGTTATGTATTCAAGCGCGCGTGTAATTTGTACCACCAAAAGAAGAAACACCAAATATTCAGGTATAACCGATAAAATATATAAAACAACAGAAGTATTCATGTTGAATTTCTATAAGCTAATTTCAAAAGAATTTCATACTACGAGTTAGTCCACAATTGCTGTAAGATAATTTCGTTGAATGTGTTGTCAAATATTTTTGCGATGTAATTTGTGATTGCCATATCTTATTCAAGATCCTGGATTATAGAATCAATGCTTTTGTTAACAATTCGGTTAAAATTTTTTTCACCAGTGATTTCTTTTCGTTATAACGATGTTGACACGAAACCATATCAGATAGCGCAGCCAACGACGATAATTTGACTTAATAGAGCAGGCTTTGGGACAAAGTGTGCATAAGTTACGATCGTGTTCCAGGCGGTAATTCTAACCCTTTTTTGCTCCGATGACGAAGAGTATTTAGCACGGCAAACCAGTCTATATGACAAATATTACCGAGTAATGTCTTTTGTCGCACCAGTGAAGTTTGCTGAGTAATGTGTTACTCAGGAAATAATACTGGAATGTCAAATGACGCTAGCAAGGATTCATTATCTACTGTATTTATTTTCAGGATAATCTGATGTGTACCTTCTGCCAAGAACTGATACTTTAGAGAGAAAATGCCGTGAGCGGAACTTAAATTGTCAAATGTGACAAAATCATTCTTGTTATTGAATGTTCTGCTATTATTGAAACTGGCAGTCACATTTGTTATCAATGCCAGATGTATATGCGATATTTGCAATGGCTTGTTGGTGCTTGAATTTGTTGCCTGGAAACTTAGCTGGCTGACGTTTCCGACAAATGGATATGGTGGTGAATAACTAAACTGAATTTTGACATTGTTTAACCTATCCACCCATGTTTGAATATTATTAGAATATGAATTAATTATAATACATTTCTTGGTTTCACCAGAGTTTATGATACCCGAACAATTAGATGATGGGATTTGTTCATAAAATCCTGACACTCTTGTTGGAATAACCATATAATGGCCTGATCCCAATGTCACTGTCATGGTGGCAGAACCCTTGGCGATTATAGGTTTTTCACTGTTGTATACAATGGTAACCGTGGAATTAGTCGCTGATATGCAATTAGTAGAGCATCCTGTGTTATTCACTTCGTTTACTACTGTAAGGTGTGAAATCGCATTCGAGCATTTCGCTTGAACTCCAAACGGTCTTCCCATGATGGGAGTGCCACTATAGTGAGGACCAGTAGTAGTCTTGCATGATTGTGCATGTAGTGCTGACGCCGGGGTAATGGTTATTATTTCGAGGATTAACCAAGAGGAGAGTGCTATCGGAAATATTGACGACAATATCATACACAGGCTTATATGTGATACACCTTTCATGTAAGTCACGAAGCAAGTACCATATTTATGTTTGATAAATCGATGTCACCAGGCTATTGGATTGCTGCGTACTGCAAACGATATAAATCGGACCGCCACATGTAATATTAAGGACCATTAATGTACTTCGTTCTGAAGACGTTTTACTTATTACGGAGCGTAATAAATTCGGAGACTGGATATAGAACATTTCACAAAAAGCAATGACCTTCTTTCGTGAAGATTTCATAGTAAACAGACTTGAACGCACTGAACGCAAGGTATGTTATCCTAACCTACCTTTTCTGCCCAGATTACATTAATTAAGATACTTAAAACCTATAAATTGAATGTGATGCTATATAGCTATACACGCATATAATGGCTGCCATAAAGCAATCGGCACAACTTTCGATAGATGAATGCGAGGAATGGATTTGCGATAGTCTAGAATGCACAGGGGATTGTGGTTTTGAATATATAAAGGATGGAAATAAAGAATTTCTCATACTGAATACAAATGATTTCTTTGCAGATGCTAAAGCATTGGATAAAATAAAGAAGACAACAGGAATGGAGTTGGTTCAAATGAGTACACATAATCGATATTCGCAAATATGGTTTGGAAGGTATATCTGATAAAAGGTTCCCGAGTTGGGGGAGTGGGTAACTTAAGTGGGAAAGTCCGAATAATACCAGCCTGTCTAAGTTAATTTTGAAGTGATTACCATTGTGGTATGAATTGTGGTACATGAATTACAATATTAACCTAAGTCCTGATATGTTCACGCGAGACCAACTTGTCATTGCCAAAGAGTGTGCAGACTGCTAACATTGCAAAAACATGCATTCGCCATTCGTCTTAAGATATCTGTATAACTAGGTTTTAGATCATTGATGTTTCCTATTCGCGCTACTACAAGAAACTTAACAAATTATAACAATATATCACTGACTTCATAGTATCCTTCTTAATCCTAGAACTAATCTATCAATATCTTGTTCATTGTTATAAAAATGAGGAGAGATTCTAATACCCTTTCCTCTTGCGGACACAATTACTTTTGATCTCTTTTCCAAATGATCAACTATTTCAGCGGGTTTTTTCTTTCGGGGTATGAAAGTGACTATCCCCGATCTATGTTTTTTCTGTTCTACTGGTGATAGAATTTCTATCTTCAACTTTTGAAGATTATCAATTAAATAGTC
>JASHSN010000093.1 GCA_030038695.1 Nitrososphaeraceae archaeon | reverse complement strand
GAGGGACAAAATAAATGGAAGACAGTAATAGAGAATGCTAGTGTGAGAAAAGTGGTTTAGAGTTATGTTCTATTCTGTCTGCATCTTCTTCGAAGGTTTTGTCCTTCGATTTCATTAACTTCGTTAGAGAATTTATAGCAGCGGATAATTCTGCAATTTCATTATCTCCTATGACGGATTTTATATGCCATAATGATTCTATATCAAAACAAATCTTATTTGTGATAATTCTAGAATCACGCCAATTTGATACATCATCTATATATCCATGTAACATCGCTATTTTCTCATAAACCCCGGCTTTTGATGTATTTTCCAAATATTTATTCATCGTATTCATTGTATTATACATTTTCTCCGAGGACTCCCTTCCCCTTCTGAAACCATCCCAGATAAGGATGCCTAATACTATCACAGCACCAATTATCGTTCCCGATATGGTTATTGTTGCTCCGAGAATGTCGAACATAAACCAGCTAGTCAAGGACGCACCTATTAAAATAATCAATGTTAAAATGATAAAATGATACTGATAAAACGATACTGACATAACACAGCTAAAGAAGAATACATATGATTTCCTAGCTATAAATGGTGTATCCGACGGTCGCATACAGTTATTTTAGAATACTAAACCGACGACAAGTATACAGAACCGAAAATAGTAATGTTGAATTAAGGGGAGCAGAAAATGGAAGAACAGGGATAGTAACGTATCACCCAAAAAAATTTTTATAGTTCATGGACACGATGAAGTTTCCAAATATACTTTAGGGAATATTTTAAGGGATTTTGGCCTCGAACTAATAATTCTTGATGCTGAAGCAAATGCAGGGATGTTTCTTTTCGAAAAATTCGAAGAACATGCTACAAGAGTAGGTTACGCATTTGTTTTGCTGACACCAGACGACGTGGGATGCAAAAAATCAAATAACAATAGTCTTAGGCCACGCGCTAGGCAGAATGTTATTCTTGAATTAGGATATTTTATGGGAAGAGAAAGGGTTTGCTGTTTGTATAAAGGCGAATTAGAATATCCCTCTGATATCGCAGGTATATCTTACTATCGATATCAGAACACCGTTGACGAATGCCACCGCGGTATCATGAAAAAACTAAAGAAGGCTAAGTACATATCCTGAAATGGTCTAATCATCCGGATGGATTGGACCAGGTAAAGCGCTCTTATGATTTTCAAATACAAGGTACCACATGAAACGAAATTATCTGGCTGTCCAGGCAAATTTGTACATGTCATAGAATTTAGTAGCAGTTGTAAACCACTCTTACAGGACAAATTAGGACGTTGAGTTGGCCTAAGACTGCAGATTGATAATACAAAAGATATGTGCATCGAGCATAGTAATACCATATTAGATGGATAACCCCAACCAAGATTGTGTGCCAGTTAGGATGTACGTCTATTCTATACTACTCTTTGTATCAACATCCTTTTGCTTTCCTACGCTTATTCATATAGCTACCGATCGAAGCATAAACCACTTAACAGCAGTGGTGATTTTTTTGGTCTTTGTGAGCCCATCCCTATCGATTTTTCCTCACAGTTCGTTCCATTTCTCTTGCTAAGGCCTCACCAACCTTTTCATCTAGATTTAAGAATCTTGCAAATTCTTGTGGATCTACTTGATTATCGATCATAATTTGGACTAAATAGGGCAAATAAAAAGAGCCAAAAATACTCTTTGAATTATGAGTTTTTTCTGCGAGATCTGATAGTAGAATTTTTATAGATTGAACCCTTGAAAAAATAGGCGCCATGACTGGCCAGACAAAACTATACTGGTTATATTTTATTCCCCTATTTCGGGATTTTTCAAACAAACCATATGCGATTATATTGTCTAAATACTTGAGAAGGCTCCATCGCCTATTTCGTCCTATGCGTCCTACTGTTACATCTACCTTGGAAAGTACATCTAAAAGCGGAGCCATGCTTTCGTAGCGAATACGGGAGGAGACTATACTTGAAAATAGGGCATTGATCTTATCCTTTCGTCTTTCGTCGGATGACATGCCAAACCGTGGATCTGGATATGTTGCGTCTGCATGTGAGAGGAATGTTTTTGCCTCTTGCAGAGAATTTGAAGAGAAATAGCCATTGATTGCATCAGCAATATCAATCTCCAAGATGTCTTCTCGTGTTACGTTGTAGCCTGCAACTCTTCCTTGCACACTATTTAATAATGATCGGATATCTCCACGGCTGTTATTTACAATCAAAATTTTTTCCTCCGCATCTAATTCCTTTTTATGGCTTTTTAGAACATGTTCTAAAAACATGGCCACCTCTCTAGGAGGAATAGGATTGAATTTTATGATCTTACAAACTTTTGCAAGTTGCTTAATTTTCATATTATCTTGGGTATTGGCAGCCATGACCACGGGTATAGTTGGCTCTTTCATCATTTTCACAAGAGATTCTATCCCACCAGCGTCCTCTCTTCCAGAAATCCCATCAACTTCATCCAAGAACAATAACATTGTTCTTCCAGATACACTTGTATTGTTAAACATTGGCCAGATTAGAGTTTCGAGATCTTCTCTGTTTCTGGCGTCACTGGCATTCATTTCAATTAAATCATAATTATATTTTCGTGCCAACACTTTTACTAGGGTAGTCTTTCCAACCCCACTTGGTCCAACCAACAATAACGGCCTACTTCCGTTAATCCACCTTGATAACCATTTCATCACAGCCACTCTTGCATCCTCATTACCTATCATCTGTTCAACACTTTGTGGGCGGTAGATTTCACTCCACATCATATTAGATACCAATGTAATTTATCATTAATAATTATGTATATTCTTCGGACCTATAAAACAAAGATCACATTTGATGTTCTAATCCTCTGCAAAAGAAGTAGACCAGTGAATCGTCTTTCCTGAGGCCTATGACTAGTATAGGCTATCCGAGGCAGAAACCATCAATGCAATAGCGATTGTGAGCAAAGTAAAAAGTAGCCATGGTATGAATATTTTTGATATTTTCCCTCTTTGACTCTTACTTCTATCATTCATGGTATTTTTTCTTGAACTGTAAACAGATGGGATCAATATTGATGATGACGTAGATGGCGGAGTTGTTTTGGCTCTCTTTGGCATCATTATATGTATGTAGACGACAACACTAGTCATCGCTCCAATTATTAGTGTCTGGCCCCATCTACTATTAAACAGTCCTTCCACGGTGAATTTTGTATTGACGAAGGTAAGTAAAATTCCCGAGGCCATAGCTACAGATGCAATGATTTTCATAAATCTCTGAACTCTTGGAAATAAAGTAGAATATCTAGCATCTTTGTTAACAGGAAATATTATAAAAAACATGAAGAACATTATTCCCCACCAAGCAATAGAAGAAAAAAAGTGAATATATCTTATAGTAATGTTCCCTAAGTCAGGTGTTAGCAACGTAATCATTCCCGTTAATAATCACAATCGTTATTCAACATATAGTTGAGGTTATTTAGGTCAGGACTGTGAGAGATCAAAAAGGTAAAGCGGTCTTGATTTCTGTAGTTCACCTGCGTCAGTCATCCAGCATCATCACCCGATCATTTGACAGGCTTCTGTATAAAATTGACACCTTTGTTGACAGTTTCGGCATAAGGCAAAAGATAGACGATCAAACCACCCGTGATGTATAGTGATGCCCAAAGAAGGTTTTTTTATCAGTTGTCCTCAGCTTCGAGCTGTGCTAATGGATAATGTGAAATCGCTTACTTGCGAATTGGCTTCCATTTCACAACGGTTCACTCTAGAAGATGTTCAGAAGTATGCCTGCATTACTGGTAAAGGGCGAACAAAAAGTCCAAAATTTCTGCATCAAATAATAAGCATACTAGCTGTATGCCAAATAGCGAAGAGCTCATTTCAGCTCAATCTAGGACTGGAAAAACCTCAAGTATTCAAGTATTCAACACATCCGGCTTCGAATTTCTCTAAATAAGCTAATGAACAATTAAAATTTCTCGTGTTTTGCTTTGATGCAAAGATTCCATATTGTACTATACGTAACAAGGAGCGCTTGGATTAGACCTTAGACATGTCCAAGCAGGCAAAGGGTGAGATTAAAACCATGGAGCTTTTTGCTGGAT
>JASHSN010000092.1 GCA_030038695.1 Nitrososphaeraceae archaeon | reverse complement strand
TATGGGTTAAGACAAAGTGCAGAAGCAGTGTTCGATTCTCTTTTCGGTAACAGAGAATGGCTTAAGCAAATGAAGTCCTCACGATCTGTCTGGCTGGCTGGAGTAGCAGATATTGCACTTAGCTCAATGAGTAGACCATAGACAAATAGTTGAAGTCGTCTTAAATTTACTTTAATGTTCTATAGCATTTCGAGTTCAGATTGCTTCTTTGGTATTTCTAGTCGTACTTGATCTTGATTTACCCTTTGCCAAGACCTTCCGTAGTACGTAATACTGAATATCATTTATTCTTCTATCATTTTTAACGTTAAGACCTCTGGTTTGATATTCACTAATTGAGGGTTCTCTCTTATCAATGACAAAATATGATTGAATCGCCGATTCATTTCTTCATGCATTGCTTTCATGCCTTGGTCCAATTTTTCTCGAAGTACCCTGTTTTCTTGTTCCACTTCCATTTCTCTAGTATATTCGTCATTCAAAGCTACTGGAAGTGCACATTTAGAACAAAAGTTCATTGTTGGACTTAAAGTTTCAGAACATCGCTTGCATTTGAGAGTCTTTAAACTGTATTCGTCTGATTTTCTGTGCCCTCCATCGTTCAGAGCAAGAAGAGTGTTATCCACATCTTTACCTGATAGGTGTACATAGCGCCTAACTACTTGTGTGCCCACTACCCATCCGAAGAAAGTACACATCTGAGCTTCCGTTAGATGCTTAGCCAGGTGAGTGGCTCTAGAATGTCGGAGAATATATAATCGCGCATGTTTGTTTGTAATACCTGATTTTGGAAGCACTTGTTCAATTATTTTTTCAGCCCCACGGAGACCCATTGATTTATTTTTGAAATTTGTTGCTTCACTTATCCAAATAGGATAACAATTATCACTTCGCAGAGGATGTATATCTAACCACTGTTGAAATAATTTTGAAAAGGCTATTATTCTGACTCTCCTTTCACCGGTCTTTCCTCTAAGCATAAGGACTGTTCCTTTAGAATCTATTCTTATATCAGCGTTAGTAAGCCGCAAAAATTCTTCCGGTCTAGCACCGCTTTCATACATAACCGCAAGGAAAGCTTTCTTTTGTGTTGTAGGCGCACTTTCTACTAATGTTTGGATTTCCTCTTCCTCTAGATACTCAGCCATATCCATGCTAGGGTCTTTGCCAGCCTTCTCCTTTCCAACCTTTACTGAGAACCACTTGACTTCTTCTGGGTAGTATTCACCATTACCATAGACGGTCTTGTAGAATAGCTTTAGGATTTGTCTAAATTTTTCATTGGTGGATGCCTTGTAACTTTTCTGCTCCATCCATTTCAGTATAGATCTTATGTCATCTTTCGTTACATTTCTGAATGGCTTTCCTAGTTGCTTCCTTATCAAAAGCAGAGCAGTTATACATCGTATAATCCACAGTATAGCTCTTTCCCTGTCCTGCATCCCTTCTACGAGTTTTAAAACATCTGTCCTGTCTGGTTCTTCGAGATCAGCATTTATTCTGTTTAGCCAGTATGTAAGTCTGCTTTGTCTATGGTAGAGATCTCTCATTCGGTAAGTTACATCTGTAGTAGTTTCTGACTGGGCTTTAACCGTTGTTACTTTCGTCTCTTTGCTGATTTTAGTGATTTGAACCGAGAGTTCAATGGGGCCAGTGGGATTTGAACCCACGACCGCCAGCGCCCCAGGCCTCTACCTCACATACTGCAAGATGGTATCCTAGACCAAGCTAGACGATAGCCCCTCGTTATTCTCAGATTGATTGATCTGTGTATTTTAATTGTTATCCTACGCAGGTTGAATTAGAGCAAATAACAATAGATGGATTGCCAAAGTTTGTAAGGAGAAGGCCGCAGCTATAGCCATAAATGAAGCCTTGTTTATTGGCTGTAAGTTTTTTAGTCAGCTATATTAAAATACGTTCCTTGTCAGAGGGAAAAGGGCGGTTCAGCAAGATCTTAGTTGGAATAGATGGCTCACCAGCTTCGCTTGACGCGTCGCGTTATGCTATTGCGGTAGCGAAAAAATACAACTCTCAGCTAATCGCTATATTTGTTCTTCATTTGCACGGCATTAGATCTGTATCTTCAACATTCATAACAGCACCTACTTATGGAGTTACAGGAGTTGAAGAGGAAAAAAGGGCAGCCCAGGAGTGGTTAGACCGAATTAAATCAGAAGGTCATGGAGAGGGTGTCGAACTCGGCACAGAAATCGTTGAAGGGCCTACGACTGTGGAGGCTGCAATAGTAGAATATGCTGAACGCGAACAAGTAAATTTGATTGTTGTTGGTACACGAGGAAGAACCGGTTTTAAGAGATTACTGCTCGGAAGCGTTGCTCTAGGTGTCGTAACGTATTCACATTGTCCTGTAATGGTGGTAAAATAACAACGTTTACAGTAGTACAGCTAATGCCATTGGGTTGGTAGCACATTCTATCAATTTGGAAGCATGTTCATCCCATTGTCTCTATCAGATACTGCATCTCCCAGCAGATATCTCGACTACTACATTAATGACGTCAAGGCCGGCTTCTTATTTGCCATTGATGAATGATAATTAAACTATGTTTGCAATTGGTCTGCGGAACCACTTGAAAATCAGACAAATCGAGATTCTCTGTCACGGACCCTTTCAGTGTCACCTTTTTATAACACAAAAATATGTCGGAAACGATGAGCAGGTTCGTATTATGGAACGGTTCAGAGGGATAACAGACAAATCATCATCACCGCTTATATGTAATAGCAAGTTTGCTCTTATCACTATTTCGGTCCATGGCTTCTAAATGATGGTCTAAGGTAGTATATGCAAAACTGTGGTAGAACTTGTCAGACAAATGTTCTTTTAGATAAGTAAACAGGGGATGGGGCTTGGGATCTGGTATAAGCCTGTTTATAATGGCTGGCGTAGCCCAAGGCATTTTGTGGAGCTTGATTAGTCCTATTCCTGCTCAGGATGGACCTGTGGGTGTAATTCCATACACAATAAATTCTGCGATTCATGGACATGCGGCCGACGCGTTTTTCAGATCAGGACAGCTGCCAAGTATATTTGGCTTAATAGTTACAGCAATAGTGCTTCTAATCTTAGTCTATGTGCAAGTTTTGTAGGGCGAGAAGTTTTACGGCCACACGACTAATTTCAACCAATATCGTAATTTTCATGAGGTCAGTACAAGACCAATCCTGAATGTATTCCTCTCATAACAAAACTATACCAACTAACATTAATTCGCTAACTCACGTTCCTGAATAGGTACTTGAGTATATCTAGTTTGAAACGTGTCGTTCTATAATAGTTGGATATAGCATTTGTGAGATTTACAAATTTTGGATAGTATTTTGAAACCAATAGATTGTGT
>JASHSN010000091.1 GCA_030038695.1 Nitrososphaeraceae archaeon | reverse complement strand
ATAATATGTAACCCATCGCAAAATTGTGGATTCTTTGTGATGCTTTATGATATTTTACGTTTTCATCAAAATCGGCCGTTATCACTCTGGGAATTAAATTGTGCATATAGGGGGTTCTGTTGTTCCAGTCATATCCCTTGTTCGAAAGGAGCATAAGTCTATGGCGTATGCGCTTACCATATTTACAACATATACAGCCGATTTCAAATATTACGCCTTCCATGTTTTCTGCTTTTTCAAGAAAGAATGCAATGAACATACTGAACGCTATCCATATGAATCATCGAGGGTTTTAACTCATGAAATCAGAAAGCGTACGCTGTTTTAAGTCATGAATTTTTTGCTGTTCTTGTTCCTGTTGTTGTCCTTCCTCCTTTTCTTCCCATTTAGCTTCCGATAATCCCAACATATTCCGAAATACATTCGCAGTACCAGGACCAAACCCAGCATAATGATTGTTTGCTGCTATGATTGCTAGTTTGATATCCTCATCCTTAACTCTTTTAATGCTATCTGCCCACTTCTGCATCTCAAATACTCTATCTATCTGTATTCTTCCGAAATCCTTTTCCTGAATACTCCTATCCCCTATGAATCTCAAATACAAAAAATCCGTTGTGACTATTGGTGGTGTTTGTATTTCAGCAAGCTGACTCCATACCATGCAGATATCATTATCGGAAAAGAAATTGTATAAGTCCTGAAACCAAGATGTATGTCTTACCTCTACTGCATATCTGAATCTAGTATTTAGTTCTGGCAGTAATTCCCTAAGGTCACATTCGTTCTAACTACTAGCACTAGCAAGTCTGCTAGTAATGTCATTTTCCGAAATCTACCTACCATTACTCTGCAATTTGATGCTAAGTGGGGATAGTTCTTGGACCCTATTATGAATACTCAGGAAATTCATACCCTTATCTGTGGTCTTGAATGTTCTTTCACCATCTAGATATTCCATCAAACCTTTTTCTATCAAAAGTCCTACATACTCCTTAGTTAGTCCATGAGAAAGATAGACATCATACATTATTTTTGTGAATCGTACTTGATTGCCATTAGCACTTTCTAATATTTGTGCAATGATTTCGTTTCTATCTCTGTACTTCATATCTTATAGCTCCATATTCTGAGTAGTATTCTACCATTTTATATCGTCTATAGTGTTCTCTTTCTGCTATAAATAAGTTGGCATTTAATGGTGTTCGTTACCATATAAAACCACCTAACATGGTCTACCAGCTTTATGGTAGACGTCATCAGCTGCTGTCAAAAAACGCGTCTTTCTAAATCCAAATCAGGAAAGTATCACCCTAACTCCTTGCCATCATAATTCCTGCAACCATTCCTTTAATCGATCCTGTAATTCGAGAATGCGCGATCGTTCACGGATTGCGGTATTCAATTGGCCATTAATCCAGAGACACACAGCATAGCTCGTTCTTCTAATCTATACTTCTCAAATATCTTAAACAGATCCTGGGTCATGCCATTCGTAGTTACCTTATCTGGTTTGCTCCAACTATCGATATGCAAATGTGTCTGCTGGTGACGCATATGCTCCAATGAGGAGATGACAATTCGTTCGTGTTTCAAATTACAGATACGACGAGTCTCACATTTGAAGAGATAAGCATTACACTGAGAGTTATCTCTTGATTTAAAAAAAAGGTAGTCATGGTAAGGCTATAGATGATGTTTACTAGAACTTATTGTAAACATCCTGGCGGAGGTGGAGGTACACCTAATTCCAGAAAGAATGTGGCTAATGGTAATATTACTGCCAACCTTAACGTAGGTTCAGCCCAGCTAGTACAAGATACCACTCATTCAGACAACCTTGCAGTTGGAGACGATTTTGACTGGCAATTCAGTGATACTAGCACCAACTATAGCTATGACTTTTACTCGTGTGATTTTACGAGTACAAACGGAGACTGTATATTTGCATGTGCAACTGACGACCCAGTTACGTCCATTAATACTTCAGTTACAGCATATTACGGGTTAGCAGGCAGTCTAGATACATCACAGTCGACAGAGACAAATGCTCAGGTGACAGTAAATAACGCTTTTAAATTCTCTCAACTTACATGTAATGTTACATCAAACTCTATTACAAATACCACGACCATCAATCTACGGGCCACTGGTGGAAATACTGGTATCGCTCTTTCCATAGGCGCAAATACAACTGGTATCTTTACCGATAACACGCATACATATACGGCGGCTGCGACTGATGCTATGAATTATCAGATTGTGACGGGATCAACTGGTACTTCTATATCCCTATCATTTATTGAGGTATATGGTAATGCAACACCTGCGGCTGCAGCTACAGGACCTAAGTATCAACACTTTGATAATACTTCAAGACGAATATTAGGCCGACAAAATTATAACCCATTTGGCGGTGGTCAGATGGTGGTATTCGGATAGTTAGTTAGTTAGCTTGGGTTTAACCCGAATCAGCGGCATGTAGGCTCTCTTTTTCCATGGCCAATTGAGGTGAATAATAATCTTCCTCTATTCACTTGCGATATCAGAATCAATCGGGCATTTTCAAGGCTATGATATCTTTTGTGTCTTATTTTCTCACGCTTTCTATTTACGAATTTCATCATCTAAAACTAGAGGAACTAGTATTCGCTACTAACGTCGATGTAGGAGTACCAACATATGGGTGTGAGATCCCTGAATGAGCTTCAAGCCATGCGTAGATATCTGCTAAAACATAGGGTTCAAAGGGCCCAAAGCTAGTAGACCACTGTGATGAAGGATAGAACACATGTCCTAGATTGGGGTATGTTATCAATGTATGGTCAGGATGATTTACTTCAGTCAGTCTTTGTTGTGCGAGAAACGCTTGTTGAACTGGAGTCTGAGAATCATTTTCCCCATTGAGTATTAGGATACCTATAGATTTAGAGACATTACCAATGATACTTAAATCCGGTTCTATATTAAATTCGGATATAGCCCATTTTGAACACCCACCAAAGTTGTTGCATTTAGAATGTAGCCACTTGAGAGCTGTGGCATTTTCATATCCTTTTATCAATGACGGTTTTAGTTGCCTATCAATACTTACATAACCATTACTACCAAATTCTTTTGCTAGAGTGTTAGTTATGGCTTTCGTATTATTGGCTTGTGAAATAGAAGGCGGCACTATATCTCTAATTAACAAAGGAGCTTTTGCAATTTGCTGTATTGGTATCAATCCGGTATGATTTTTATCCAATACTTGTGTAGCATACGCTAACGGTAGGTTTACATATTGATAGTACACTATATTTCGAAAATTTTCGGATACTATGCCCATCAGCACTATATTCTTCACCTTCGTTGAATTATCAATTGCAACCCTAGGAGTAATAACTGTGCCATCACTATGGCCGATTATGCTTATCCTTTTAGGATCTACTTCGGGCTGCAGTGTAAGAATATTCAAAGCTTTCTCTGCATCATGTATTAGATCATTGACTGTAGCATTTCCCCAAACATTTGTGTCTAAAATAGTATGATTTGCACCAATCGTGCCTCTTTTGTCATATTGAAGTACTGCGAAGCCTCTTTCTGATAGATATGGAGCTATCTCCGGACTCGGCGTAATTGCACCAGCTCCCTGGATAAGTAAGACTCCAGGAAATGGTCCTTTTCCAACAGCAGGATAAGTTAGTGTAGCATTAGTCTTTAGTCCATTACCTAAATCTATTGCTAGATTTCTAGATTTAGTTGTCTGGACATATTGCTGAGCTAGTGCTTGGTCTTGTTGTTTGAAAATACTAGTAGATAAACAAGATAACACAAGTATACCTATCAAAATTAATCCTGTAGATGCCTCAGTTTTATACATCCTGTAAACTAGCAATCTGAGACTCGCATTTGAAGTTTTCCGGTTAATCGTCAAAAGATGATAATGAAGGAATAGATAATGGAGTGGAATTCGATATATAATGACTCATTTATTATATTCTTTGCTACACAAACAACGTATACAGAAGTATAACTCGTTTGGTGGTCAGATGGTGATATTCGGTTGATAATATGGCAATGGGAAGCATGGCCACTGAAAATGAATTGTTTGAAAAACTTCTAGGGACTGAAATAGAGACGCTTAGAGCTGCTAAGGTGGATCTAGTTTGTAAGTTCTTGATTAAAGAAAGAAAAGAAGGTTACCTGTAGGTAGTTGGAATAGTGATAACTTGTCAATTTGTTTTTAAAATGCTTTAGTGACAAAGAGCCTATGGAGGAAGGTCCATACAAATTTTCTCAAGGTGAGATAAAAGATCTATTTAGTGGTTCACTTACAATAGATAGTATCAAAGAGACTGTTTATCAAGGGACACTGAATCCATTACCAAAGGCACTTTTTGTCGTTATGATAAAAAGTGGAAAACATGAATGAACAATTATAGTTGATGTAACAAATCATCTATGTATAGAGATACAGACTCAGAATGTCCGCCAGTCGTTTGTATTGCCATTATTCTTCTCTTTCAGAGACAATATAGAGTTAAAATCCATAAGCTGCGTCATATTTTTAATTTCCATATCAGTAACTCCTAATGCCGGCAGTCGCATCAAAGATACAAATGCCTGTTCTCTAGTTGTCATAATCATGTTTAACATAAAGATCTGTTGTTGCAGTCTCTCCTGCTCTTTTTTCAGGCCGCCCAATTGTGAATAGTCGCGTAATTCCTCAATAACTCTGTAAGCAGCAGCTCCCCTTGAAATGCTTTCCATATCTGCCTTTTCATCCACAACTAACATAAAGGCCAAGACTTCACTAACACCAACCCCATATTGTAAAAGTTGCTCTGCGAATGGCAGCGTATCTTTCACTCGTTCAAGTCGCGCCTTCAAGGTCCGCGATGCATTATCTAGATCTAATCTCAGTTTACTAACATCGTCGACCTCTGCAAATGCTCCCAGTATCTTTGCGCAGTCGTAATTATCCCTCTGTAAAACTTGCAGTACATTAGAAAATCTTTTTGGATCTTCGGGTTCAATTCCGTATCTTCGCGTCTCTACCTTCATCTGAGTATACTCTTCTACAAGGTTTCTTCTAGTTTCCACATCCTTGTAAACACCATTTAAAATTGTACGTCCCTCATCTATCTCTCTCTGTATCGTCTCTTTCTCGCCCATGAGCGCTTTGACATGCTCCTCTAGTTTTCCAAGAGGTATGCCTGATTCTGATATCTGCGCGGCTGCCTCGATCAACTTTGTTGGGTCCCGGTCAGGATAATTAGCCATATTGGCAATAAATGATTCTAGAGTAGACTCATTTGCATTTGCTCCCAAACTCTGAATGTAGTTATTTAGTCTTATTAAAGAAGCAAGCGCGTTTAAAGTGATTCCCTGCTTCTTACAAAAGACCGATAATTCTCTGATCGACTCATAGTCTGA
>JASHSN010000090.1 GCA_030038695.1 Nitrososphaeraceae archaeon | reverse complement strand
TCTTCGAGATTACCATGTCCTTGAGCTTGAGTTCACCGTTCTTGACTTCTATTGGTAGGTACACATACACATACACACAACCCCACCTCCCCGTATTTTTCGGTCAGTCCCAGGAAAGTTTTTTTGTGACACACGTCTGTATCTACAGCTATAGAGTTTGCTGAATTACGTGTCCGGGCCTTAGGGCGATTTTAGATGAGCGGAATTAGTTACTCATTTAGGATTTAAAACGATTTTTCTAGTCGGCCACGATGTCTAGCTATCTAGGTCAATAGAAACTATTATTCAACTCTTCTAGAAATACAATTTCTGATAAGGATTTCCTTTCTCTAGGCATAGGTGCTTTCTTTACTAGACTTTCAGGTAATACATCATATGTGTCCTGATAACCTATAGCTATCATAATGCCCATTTCAAATTCTTCAGGTATATTGAATACTTCCGAAGCCACCCATTTCATGCATGATTAAACCCTGGTTGAACGCCTCAAGAAACATATTTTCGTTAGCTGCTCCCAAATCATGAAAATGAAGCCTATTGTAATTTTTGTTATCAGAATACGTTTTCCTTGCTATTGCACAAATTAGGATTGGCGCTCTTTTGGCGTATTCATTTATGTCCTTTAAAACCGATTGTGCTTTCTTTAATTTTTCTGGATTTTCATTTGTGAACACGATATAACGCCACGGTTGCTCATTACGTGAAGATGGAGCCCACCTAGCTGCTTCCAGGATTGACAACAGCTTTGATTTTTCGACAGGTTTGGTAGAAAATGCCCTCGCACTCCACCTTCTTGCTATAAGTTCATTTATAGGATGATCGATTTTTGCAGTTTTTGTTATAATTGTGGTTGTAGTTATCCTTTCATTATTCGATTCAGTCAAACAGCCATACCATTACATAGTTCTGTTATTATAGCGTTGATGTTCAATCAGGCATAACTAGAATTCTAGTCCGGCGGTTATACTCATCTAGAAAGGAGAGGCGTGACATTACTGACTATCCAGTAGGAAAACATCAATGAAATGACATATGAGTAGGCTGTCTACCAAAACGAATGACAGATAGACAGAAGATCAAATATTTTCAGTCGGACGAAGGTGGCGGAGCCGCAATAGATAAGGTAAATGAGTTTATTGAGATAGCATTAAACACTAAAAATATAAGTGGGATTTCCGCCTTGAACTATAATGACCGAATTCTTTAGTAATGGAATATTGTGCATTCGCTAATGCAAAACCAAAAGCAATAGAATCGCAGTTATAAACCACCCCCCCCCCGATTTCGAGATCCGAATATACTAAACCTTTATTCAGCTGCCGTCACTCCAAATCTTAAGCCAGACGCGGCCTCTTGAGAATGCGTACTAGAAAAGGTATTAACCGATGTAGATTGTATGTGCAATATTACAGAATATTATATTGAGAACAATATATAATTTGCAAGAAATTTCATCGCCTGGTTACATCGAAAATGAAGAAACCTCAAAGATACTACGGCGACTTAGTCGCCGATATCCAATATAATACATTATAACTTGCAACAGGTTGGTAGAAGATACAATCATATGGTATTTACCTGCAAACAAACAAGCATTTGACGTATCACGATTTCTTCACTTAGGCGTGACATTGAGCTTTTCTCTTTGTCCAACACGAGCAGCAGAACTCTCCCTCAGCTTGGAAAATGTCCACCTCTGGACGACCACATCGGTCGCAGGTGAGAGCATTCCAGACTAATGGCTTCACACATCTGCAAGAAGAATCGTCCATGTTCTATAATGGATTTTGTGATACTTACATCGTATGGGTTCAATGTCTTTTACTGGGGCGTCCAAACTTCGGATGGCCCAGAAACGACTCTTTCTCTTTGTAGGTTGGAGGATATCCGCCTATCTATGCACATAGAATAGACAGCCCCTATGCTATACAATACAAATGGATAACGAAGCTTTAAACTTTGCAAGGTGTGACACTGTATCATGTTGTTAGAAATCAGTCCCCATTACTAGAACCACTTGTGTATGTATGTACTACAATGCCTCACAACCTAAACTAGTAGTAATGCTTATTGAACTCCTACAACTCTCATGTCATATGAATACCCAGAAAGATGAAGGGATTGTCACAATTCCAAGCACGCACTCCGTAGACCAAACGGTGGATAGGCTCGAGACCATTCTGCAATCCAAAGGAGTGAAGCTATTTGCCCTGGTCGACCACAGCGGAGAAGCAGCAAAGGGGGGGCTGAAAATGCCTCCCACCAAGCTGCTGATTTTCGGCAACCCAAAAGCTGGAACACCGTTGATGCTGGCTACACCGAGTATTGCCCTCGACCTTCCACTGAAAATTCTGGTTGCGCAAGATTCCCAGGGAAAAGTGTGGATTTCTTACAACAACCCTGAGTACTTAAAAGAGCGTTATGGTCTACCGCAGGATCTTTTGCCCAATATCGCTGTCGTGGAGAAGTTGGCAGCCCAAGCTGGAGAGCAATTCGACAACCCAGGTCAGGTCCAGTTTTGAAGCGATTTTGCCCATTGTTGCTTTTGATCCCGGAGGTGTCAAAGGTCGAGAGGATTGAAATAGCATTAAACACTAGAAATACAAACTTACCTAAAAACAACATGAGATGATATGAAATATGCTACTTGATTCATTTCGTAAGGAAATTGAGTTTGAAACGCGGCTACGATGATATAAGGGACATAGTAAAACGCGCAGTAGATGCCGAAGACAATTATAATCTGTTATTCGTTGGGCCTCCAGCCAGTGCAAAGACACTTTTTCTGTTAGGAATAATCTAATACAAGAATGGAGCATACTTTGATGGAAGCAACACAACCAACCGAATATTAGGTGTCCTAGAAGAGAAGACGCCGAAGATTATTTGTATAGACGAATTAGCTAAGATGCCAAGACAATTTCAGGAGAAGTTGCTCAACTTCATGGAAAGTGGGCACATCAAGGTAGACCAGATGCGTAAAGTATTTGCCGCGTGCAATGAGATCAGCCGGTTGTCAAGACCATTGCAATCCCGATTTAGACGCATACATCTACCGTCATATACCGAGGAGCAATTTCTAGAAGTATCGGTCAAAGTATTGCCTAAGTTGAAGATTGCCCATGTTATTGGAAAAGCAGTATGGAGCCAGAAAGGGGATATTCGCGACGTAATATCAATTGGAAAGTTGGTACGAAAGATTGATGGTCCTGAAGAAGTTGAACAGATAATTAATACGATGAGCAAGTACGGAGAAAAAAATGAGCATTAATTGAGATTATGCTATTGCCCTGACGGCTATTCCTTCAAATTTGTCCAATACCCCCTCTACGAATAATTCGATACCAGTGATGTAACTGCTGTCATCCGATGCATGAAAAGACAATTGCTGTAGCCTATTTTTCATCTAGCTAGAAAGGTGGACGAACTCAACCTCAAACAAAAGGAAGCGACCGACATTGGCCGCTCTCTTGTCTTCGTAGCTAGTTTTAGCTAGTTCTGCTATCCCAATTTTAGCGCTAGTAATAGCAGTGATGACATGCCCGCATAAATACATAGGCTATTTGATGGATATTATCGGGTGTTTTATTATAACGGAAGGATTGAATATTTGACTTGCTCTATTCCTCTAATTGCCCTGATTCTTCCTATAAAATTTGATACCCTTTCGGCATTGCCTTCAGTAACGAATATCTCTGCACAGTTATCTCCGCCCCCAACATGCAAATGTAGATTACCCTCTACAATATCGTCATATTCATGTCTTAAATGTAAGATCAGATCATCATGTGGACCACTCTTTTGATACAATGCAGTAATAGTGGCAGTTAGATTTCCTTTTTCAAACTTTGATACTTCATATTCAGATAAATAAGTCCTAATTGCGTCTCTGATTACTTCAGATCTACTAGAATAACCCTTTTCATCTTTTATTTCATCAAGTTTATTGCGTAAATTTGTAGAGAGTGATATGCTTGTAACTGCTGATGACATCTATTACTAAAATAGAGTGCCAATTATTATTAAGGCTTACTAAAATAGTGACATATTTTAGCATCAAGTTAATAAGATGCCATATAACATTCAGGCTGAATGCAAACGAGAAACAGCCCTGTAGATTCGTGTGGTTGATGACGTATAAATGGAAGATACAAAACATAATACATCATTAATACAAAGAGTAGCGAAGCTCAAGACTGTTCTATTGCTTACATCATTTTACTTTGTAGTTGAGGTTGTTGGTGCTATATCTACTGGAAGTTTAGCATTACTATCAGATGCGGGACATATGTTTGCAGATGTTGGAGGGCTTGCCTTGATTCTTTTTGCCATTAATTATACTCGTAAGCCACCTACTCTGAAGCACACGTATGGATTTTACAGAATAGAAATACTAGCCGCACTATTAAACGGTATGATATTGATATTAATTTCTGTCTATATTTTGTATGAGGCTTACGTAAGAATTTTTCAACCGCCAGAAATTCAAGCTCTGCCTGTAATAATAGTGGCTGCTGTCGGATTAGGCGTGAATTTTACCGGAATGCGACTTCTTGGAAGTAGTGTACATCCACACAAAGATTCCCATGCAGCTCATAGCCATTTACAGATAGCCAAGAATCACAAAGAAGAACATAAGGAAGATAATCTTGGTGTTAAAAGTGCTTATTTGCATATTTTGAGTGATACGTTAGGCGCCGCAGGTGTTATCATTGCTGGTGTGATAATGCTTGCTACCAGATTTTATATGGCGGATCCATTAATTAGCATAGGTCTAGCGGTTTTTATATTAGTAAGGCTACGGTCGCTTATCAAAGAATCGATTCATATTCTGATGGAAGGTGTTCCAGCCAATATATCTCCAGAAGAAGTAAAAAATACTATACTTGAGATAAAGGGTGTGACGGGGGTGTTCGATCTACATATATGGACGATAACTTCTGGTATGAATGCAATCTCAGCACATGTAGTTATAATCAATCGAAATAGGCCAGAAACGATCCTACAGGAGATAAATGCCGTACTTGAAAAGAAATTCAAAATAAACCATGCTACTATTCAGATAGAACCCTATCATTCAGGATTTCATTGATTGACTGTCATTAATTAGTAATCAGGCATAATAGTATAGTATTGAAGGATACGACGGAATTTCCTTTATGACAGAAACCGCAAAACTAAGAAAAATAATCACAAAGCGAGGAACGCCGAAAATTCTGATACCACTTTGCTGCACTACCAATCCAGTCAGATACATGAAATTTAGACAAACATTGAAACAATCTTCGTGTTTAGATAACTGTCGAGGTTCTCTTCATTGTTTTGATCTAATCCTCCTTTTTGCATTTCAGAAGCAATAAAATCTACCAAGTCATTTTCGTTTTGGTAGCTCAAGTATCTATTATCTGCAATTGTCATTATCTTATCTTTAACATTCTTTGCTGACGAATACCATTGATTAATACCCTGAGACCCAATCGATAGTAACTTCTTCATTGCTTAGTTTCTCTAGGTATTGTTTGGCTAGTACATTACCTTTGCTAGCCTGTTGTTCTATAAACTTGAATTTGGTTAATATGCTTGGCTTAAGTTTTATTTCCTTTGCTATTTGTCTAAGCCTAAAATCCTCGAAATTCTTGCCTACATATCTTTTGTTTAATTTCTTATATTCTTTCCAATAAGCATAAAGATAGAGCGGTTGTTTACTTCATCGGTCTGATATGATTTCCTTTTACAACCGCCATACAATTTTATTGTGGAAGGATAGTATTGAATATCGCAATGCGTTAGAAAAGAGGATGAATTAGTAGGAGTGATCCAATTAGCTGATATCTGCGTCGCTATTAGCAAACTGATTTGTATAACACTTGAGTTGCGTGCATGGAGGTCACCTTACGCAGAGCGCCTCTGACTTCTCCCCTCGTGCTCTAGTTTAGTGCAGTATACTAGGTACAATTTTAGACCAAGACGGGTTGCATAGATCTACAACGAACAAAGAATAAACAAAAGGGAATACCCTTATGAAACCGTAATATAGCTTATGAATGTTCTTGTTGTTTTGTTAATATGAATATGTTACTGTTATTCTTCATACCGCTTATAATGAATATTCTGGTTTGTTTACTGTCATTAATAAATGAAAGTAATTGTAGAAGCTGCAATCATGACACTAGTACTAACATTGGGTTTTCTAATAGTACCTTCCATACAATTTGCATTCGCTCTAGACTTTGGCATCCAGAGCAACGGTGATAGTAGTGGCAACATAGTGTGCGATCCGAATTGTCATGTATCTAGCAATAGTGGTGGTAATAACGGTGCTAGCAATATTACTGATGCACAGCCAGCATATCATCTTAATGTCGATGTGCCATCTCATACATCGGATACTTCAACAGTTGGTGTATCTATAACAACTGCAAACGGATACACACACGAAGCGGACTTATCTGGTGCAGGCGACTTGTCATATACTTTTAACATTCCTGAAAATCAGGGAAAATCGGTACAAGTTTGTGTAAAGTCCGGGAATCTTTCGATAAAGAACTGTCGTACATATGAGACTACAGGCAGCGATATGTCCGTATCCTTACCCGCCATATCATCAACAACTTCTGTCAGTCATATTGGCCCATGGAGTGGATGGAGAGGATACGATGCCTTTCCTGGATTCTATGGCTATCCATAGCAAGCGATTATGAACTGGATTCTATGGTTAGGATAGGAATACGATGCAAAAGAATGAAAGAATCGAATTTTAAACGGAGATAACCATAATTAGCCGCTCAGACATTCTTGAGATAACCTGAATGTAATCTAAACCTCTTGTATGTTCAATTTAGATTCGTTACGCTAAATCCTAAATCCAATGTAGTGCTTAATGATGATTATTCTATGATTTAGACATAAAAGTTAGACATAAAAGACATCTGTATGGCAAAAAAATAATCTGCCGCCAATCATTCGCTTTTGCATCTCATTCATCCTCTCTCTTCATTCAGGTCTTTCACATTCCTATATTGCTACTCCTACTTCGACGTCAGGAGCAAATACAAATTGTTCTGGTAAAAAATGATATATCAGTCTCATAATCTCATCAATGCTCGTCACCGGTTCTTGCCTTGCTTAAGATAATATTCGACTGCTCTGCGGATATACGTGCTTCTTGGAATGTAGCCCCGTAGTTTGTCCGTTTGTTTTATTATTGAAATGGGTAGGGTTATACCTACTTTCTGGGTCTTATCATCATATGTTGTACTCGCCATATTGATGTTGCATATAATAATACATAGCTATAAATCTATCGGTCTTCATATTGATACTTACGTATTGAAATTGCATTGAACACTGAAAATACAAGCCTTGCGAAATCGGTTACGAGCGCTTTATGCCTCGCCACTCACAATACAAGGTCGGAACAATAATTGGTGATAAAGCATACAGTGTGCAATGTATTGTAGATGCCCCAAAGTACTCTGATTATTTACCAACAGTACAAAAGATGATTGATTCGCTGGTGATCTATCAATAAAGATAAATCTTACCTTTCAAGTATAAACTGAGATTTGAATCCCTCTTGTAGTATTATCTATTCTGATTATCTAGTTGGAGATACGAAATAATGGAGAATCTTTCTATAGACAGAGTCACCGTCTTGGCTATCGCAAATCCGTTGCTAGACAATCCTTTTTGTCCCTCCATTTCATGAGGTTCCTGATTTACTATACACGCATAGCTATTAGAGGTGATAGACGTGATGCTTTCCAAGCAGGAAAAAGTCCTGCTAGTATGGTTACGGTTAGTGATAGGAGCCATACTTGAAGAAGTTCATTTGGAAGAAAGATAGGAGCAATATAAGGCCCTCCTCCTAAAGCTCCAATAGTAGATAATAAATATGCAAGACTAATACCAAATGCTATCCCTAGACATGCTCCGACAAAACCAATCAGTACGGCGTCACTCAAAAACATGGACAGAATGAACATGGGATTTGCACCTATAGCTTTCATAGTCCCAATTTCCTTTCTTCTTTCATTTACAAATGTGTAAAGAGTCGTAACAACGCCAATGGCGCTTACAAGCATTGCAATGAATCCAACCTCCAATGTAAATGATGCACCTCCAGCCTGTGTATGCTTCTGTGCTTGAATTATTGCTGCAGGGGAGACAATTCCAAAGCTGTCACTACCATATACTCTATCCATTTCTTGTATAACAGTGGGGACATCATTACCTGAGCGTGCAAGTACAATCATTAGATCATATTGTCCTACCATATTAAAAAAAAGCTTTCCAGTATTTGTATTGATTATAACAACTTGATCTACGTTAGGATTACCTGCTTCATTCAATATTCCAGTCACTAGAAAATGCCTAGATGTACCGTCATAGGTTGCAGTAATACTCTGACCTACTCTTATAAGCGGATTATGGGTGTAGCCTGGTGGATTGGCTATGTTGTATCCCACTAACATTGCAGAGGGATTATCGTTTTGTATTGAAGAACCTGGAACAAGTGTCAAGCTAGGAGAAATTGCGAATGCAACTGTGGCTTCATTTGCAAATACGTTGGTGTTCTCAGTGTAGGTTCCAACATTGAGCTGAACCTGTGCTGTATATCCCGGATAAACATCTTTCACATATGGAAGTGATTTTATCGTATTTACAACTTCATCATTAAATCGAAGCCGTGGTCCTTGAGTAGCTAGACCTGGAGCCTCTTGGAAGATCTTGGATTTGGATCCTGGACTAACAAAAATTACGTTTGGTGCTAGACTTACCAATTGCTTATTCGCAAAGGCTGCAGAGCCTTCGCTCATACCATTAATTGTAACCATCAAAGCACCACCTACTAGAACCATCAATATTATAAGCGCAGATCTTCCTTTCCTTTCCATAAGTGCATCACGAGATAGTATGAAGATCTGTTTCAGACTACTATGCTTCTTCTTTTTTACCCTTCTAGGTACTCTACTAGTAACAGAAGAAGGGATGCTATTTCCTAACTGCTGCGTCATGGCATGGGAGGACCTCCGTTCATACCATT
>JASHSN010000012.1 GCA_030038695.1 Nitrososphaeraceae archaeon | reverse complement strand
GAACACAGAGTAAATTGTAAACGAATACCACGATACAGAGCTAGACATTGGATTGTTGAAAGAACCCACTCTTGGATGAATAGGTTTAGACGATTATTGATACGATGGGAGAAAAAAGTAGAAAACTACATAGCTATGTTGCATTTTGCTTGTACATGTATTACATTCAGAGCAGCAGGACTTTTCGCATAGGTTCTAAGAATTATAATACTATACTAGGATATTTTTCATGCGTTGTATGAATTGTAATTCTTCTGTATTATTAATACTGCCACCATCCAACATATACTAAAACATTATTTATTTTGATGTAGTTACACATGACTATATATTTGTTCGGTGCTTGCCATCTTTTAATCAGCATAATCAAACCTCTTTTAATCCAACTATGACATAATTTACTATACCAAATTGGAATCCTAATAATTGATATACGTTGATATAAGCTCTTTTGCTGAGATACACCTAATTGTCAATTAACGAAAAGAAAAGAATAGTAGTTATTGGAGGTGTTGCAGCAGGAACTAGTGCAGCATCAAAAGCAAAAAGAATTGATCCTAGCGCAGATGTGACAATAATCCAAGAAGAGAGTGTAGTTTCATATGGTGCATGCGGTATTCCCTATGTTATAGAAGGCATAATTAGTGATTTTGAAGAATTAGTCGAACGACCTCCAGATATATTCAAAAGCAAATATGGTATAGACATAATCATAAACACACGTGCTATTAAAATAGACAGATTTAGAAAACAAGTACATACAACAGATGTACAAAGTGGTAAAGAAACAATATTTGATTATGATTCCTTGGTAGTAGCGACAGGTGTTAGAGCAGCTGTTCCTGACCTCAAGGGTGTTAATCAAGAAGGTGTATTCCTTATAAGAAATTATGCTGATGGAGTGAGAATCAATGACTCCACAATAACAAAAAGTGCTGATTCATGCATAATTGCTGGTGCAGGTCTTATTGGCCTGGAGATGGTAGAGGCATTTAAGAGAGGTTCAGTTAAAGGAGGAGGTAGTATGGATGTAACATTAGTGGAAATGGCTGACCATGTTCTTCCTACTATGCTTGACAAAAATATGGCAAAGATTGTTGAAAGGGAGTTGCAAGATAACGGTGTAAGAATCATTCTAGGCGAACGGGTAGAAGAGATACTAGGTTTAGATGGACAGGTTAATGGCATAAAGACTAATACTAAACGTGAGATAAACAGCGATTTTATAGTTCTTGGTACCGGGGTCAAACCTAATTCCGAAATAGCCAGAGATGCTGGAGCAGAACTAGGATCTGCAAATGCTATCAAAGTAGATGAGCATATGAAGACCAATATACCAGACGTGTTTGCAGCCGGTGATTGTGCAACTGCTAGAAACTATATCACAAATAAAGAAATGTACCTTCCTTTGGGAACAACAGCTAATAAACAAGGAAGAGTTGCAGGAGAAAATGCAGCCGGTGGAAACGCAAAGTTCAGAGGGATAGCAGGAAGTGCCATAACTAAGGTATTTGATTTGTTTATTGGCAAAACTGGATTAACTAAGGAGTACGCACTAAGAAATGGTTTTGATCCTGTTGAAGAGGTAATAGAAGACATAACTAGGGCCCGTTACTATCCTAACAATAAACCAATTTGGATAAAAATTGTAGCCGATAGAAAGAGTGGAAGAGTGTTAGGTTCACAAATTGTTGGAGGTGAGGGTGTAAAAGAGAGAATCGATTTAATTGCTTTAGCACTTCTACTTAAAGCAGAGATAAGTGATTTGGCAAGCTATGATGCGTGCTATGTTCCACCAGCTTCACCTGTCTGGGAACCAGTTAATATTGCTGCATCACAGGCAGCTAAGCAGTTGTGATTTAGCGTATCGAGATCGTTCAGTCTACTCACGGGAAACTTGAACACTAACGGTTTAAACGATCTAGAGGACTGCATTGGCATTATACACACTTCATAAATACAAATAAGAATTAAATAAGAAAAAAATCTATCTGTTATAATTTCTTGATACGCAATCAATAACAGCTGCTACCAATCCCTAGCATGATATCGTGCAACGAGAGGATGGATAAAGACGACCTCCAGTCCAGTAGATTTCTATCGGGAACTCCATACCACCAGAGCAGCTCAAATCCCCGATTAGTCGTGGACATTCTATCATCGGACTAATAATCTTATGGCTAACGTTCTCCTACTTTGTCGTGTGAGTGGGTAAAGATAACTCCCGCATTCCTCTGCAATGCATTAGGCTAACCTACCTACCGCCAAAGGTTCTTAGGTGGAATATACTAAATTATATTTGCCATAGTACCACAACGAATGCTCCCTGGTATCATGGTATCGGGGCTTATGGCATCCCTGAGCTGGCTCTGCAATGTGTTTCGGCCATATCCCATTGCTAAGCTCCACTAGAGCAGCTCAAAGCCTCGATTTTAATCTTGGACATGACATCGTTGGACTACTTATATCTTTCGTGGCATCATAGCGTAGCAAAGAGCCGCCCCTTCAGGCAGACAATCATTGATAGCCTACTCGGAGGGCAGAGTTCCACGGTAAGGTTAGTCGATATTGATTTTTGCAACTAATATGTCGCAATCTTTTATCTTAGACTGTCTGTTCACATCTTGTGTTGCTTAAGAAGTGCGTGTAACGCCGTCGTAGTATCATTTGTGGGCAGACCGATAGCCTACTCCGGTGGCACAAATATCAAGCCGTACTGTAGTTGTAGCGACTACGCGGCATATAGCGGTTTGGCTATCATTGGAGAAGCAGCCATAACCGCAAATACGATTATCAAGGTTATTGCAACCAACATTCTTTGTATTATTCATGTTAGTCAATGACGCAACTAGATAAGTATTCTGAAGGATCTGTCGGTCCTTGAACTCTTTCTCCATCAGACTGTTAGTGGAGAAATGTGTCCCGAAGCAGGCTCTTCGAAGAACAAGTAATTGTCATCGTTGTTCCAGAACTTGAGAACTCGAATATTCCATCTATATCTTCTCTTTCAAACTTCTGGAGCACTAATGATCGCGTAAGAACCAGTGGTCAGGAGATTTCCTATATTCAAATTAAAAATATTCCTTAGAACATCTGAGCGTAAATCATCGAGTAACAAATATAGTTCAACTGTTTGCAATTCGTCGGAGGCGTACCGATTTGAAATATAGTTTACGGTTTGTAATCCTGTTTATCGTTGTAAATGGTAATAATAACTAGTGTAGATTCGCCTTACATGAAGAGAAAATTGGGGATAGTTTGCTTTTGTGTGGTTCATGATTCTTTTATTCTTAATTCCTGTATTTTCAGGTAAGCCATCTACACTTTTTTAGATTCAAATAAGAACTACGAGTAGACAATCATATAAGAGAATGTGATGATAATTACCTAATGTTTATACTTTAAGTAGTCACCTAATCAATAGTAAAGGTATTCTTCTATATTCAATTCGTGGAAACGCGGAACATAATAGAACCATCTTAATCTGTTCATATAAAGTACGGTAGGGTGTTTATTAAGACACGTATTATACACAATGGACGTGCCCTCCATGAATCCATTCGCACGGTAAGTGTTCAAGGCTGAAGCCATGGTAGTATACGTAGGCTAACGCGTATTGATCTCTACATAGCTCAAATGTGGGACACAGTAATACTAGAACTGCAAATGCCATAGCGATGCATGCCATGGTTTTCTTCGAATTCATTTGACTATTAAATGAAAGAACAGATATAGGCATTTTAAACTAATAATCTAGATAAAGGAATAGATTGCTAGTTATTTCTGATTATTTTAGATCAAGATTGTGGGTATGATTTACATAAAGAAAATCCATCGACTAAATCGTACAATTCTCTTTCCCTTATTCTCTAACATGGTTTTTTATATTGCAGTCTATACCGGTTCGGTACGTCTCTTTCTATATACCTTCTATACACGCACCTATGTCAGTCTGTTGTTTAATCGTCATAAAAAAACTGGTTTTTACAACCTTGGCTTTAACTTAGAATACCAATTTGCTTGTAAAAACATGGTTTTAGTGATTTGTACTTGCAGGCTGTGAAGTGCCAACCCACTTCAAGTGAAAGGAAGGCGGTTGCAAAACCAAGGCCAATGTATGCTATACTTTCGAACATAGTAATTGAGATAATGATTGAAGGATATGAGATTGTTGGATGTGATACATTACAAATGTAAGGTTGCACACATAATTTTATTTGAAAATGTTTGATATCCACAATGCTAGAGCAATACTCCTTTTGTAAACACATGCATTTCATAGAGTAGAAAATGCAAGAGGACAATCTGCACATGCAGGGGTGCTAGCCTACCAGTATCTTGTACTAATCATACCTGGCATATCGAAAGTTTACGATCCTCTCTCTAGCTTTTTACTTTCTACAACCTAAGAGTAATTCGCAGGTAGAATATGAACAGAGAATTCTAACCATTATTGTTGCGTATGCTATTATAGTGTATCAATATATCCATAATCTCTCTAATAATTTTAGCAATTGCTGTGAAGCATCCGATATATACTGAGAAAAGTAATATCAGTTTCGAGAAATATGAACCGAACGACGACAGTAGTTGTAGCATTAATTGCTGCAGCAGGTCTATCGACGATGGTATACGCTGTACCAGAACAACGTGCATTGGCATGGTTTGGCGGCTTTGGTGGCGGCTGTGGCTTTGGCTGTGGGGGACCATTCTTCGGCGGCTGTGGCTTTGGCTGTGGGGGACCATTCTTCGTCCATAAAGTCATCATACAGACAATCAACCAAGTCAATAATTGTACTGGCAATGGCGAGGATCTAAAGGCATGGTATGGCGAGGACCAAAACCAAAACCAAAAGGTAGTGTGTCTGAATACAGCAGTCAACACTGCTGGACACAGTTTCGGTGCAAACGATGAAGGTCTAGGCCATGTTCCTCATGTCGGATAGAATAGGTATCCTAGATAGGCCTGACTGACGAGTTGGACACCAGAAGCGAGGCCTGTCCGACGAGTCCAACTTTTCTTTTTTTTAGTTGAATTGATTTAAATTATGTAAGAATATTTCCTAGAAGGATAAAGCATAATACTATTAACAGACAGAATTCGACTAATTATTTCGGATTTGAATAAATCTTACCTATTAGAAATCCAGTATTCAGCTAAGACTTGGTTTCAGCATACCTAGTTGGAGTACTTACAGAAACAGGCGACAATTTCAAATACCCACATAGGTGACATCTTCCTGCTTCGTATTATTCTGGTATGGGATCTATTGAATGTTTGTAGAAACAATTCAGATGGTGAGTCCATTTATACCTCCATGTTCCCTTTTGTCGTTGTATGCCTTAACATACATATCATATCTTACCTTCACTTCGTCTACCCTTGATATTTGCTCTACTGAAATGAACTCGTTCTTGACTATCTTTTGTATGCTTCTATATTTCCTTGCAATTGAGGATAGGAGTTTGGAATAGGCTTATCTTTTATGTCATTGTGTTCAAGAAATCGCTTAAACATGTTGGATGTAAACTGTTTACCATTATCATGCATGATTCTCTTAGGTTTTCCATTAATCATAATCAACTCTCCTAGTACATCTATGATATCAAATTCTTTGAGCACTTGCTAGCTACTTTTCTTGAGCAGTCATCTATACAGCTTATGATATAGTTTGTCTACAACTA
>JASHSN010000089.1 GCA_030038695.1 Nitrososphaeraceae archaeon | reverse complement strand
AAAAAAGAGCATCCAGCGATCATATAGTTGACTGACAAATTGAGTAATGAGGACAATAGATTTTGTCATAAATATGTAGCGAATACAATGTGATAATTTGTGAGGAGACAGACTTAGGATCGCGTAGGTTAGAATCTCGAGAGGTAAATCCATCTGGAGACTATTTGCATAATAAATTTTTCCCTTCAAAAGTCATGAACATCGCTCGGGGCTTTTACTTGCGCGACATACGACTCACTTATAGTGTTAGTGTTTCTGAGGATACTAGTGGTGTAAGTGTTGCTTCTAGAATAGACAGAAGTTACAAGACATCGAGTGAAGATTTTGCTTGACTTTCAGAGGCGATTGAAGTTTTTTCAATCACTCCACCTATCGTTTCGTTCATCGCGGATTCTGCAATATCACTCGCGTGCTCTGCCGTCCTACGTAAATCCTCTAATATTAGCTTGATATTCAGATTGATCGACTGATATTGATCGTTGCTGGGAGTCTTTGCTCTTTCAATCAATTTAATTATCTCATTCTCGACTGAACGAACGTCTTCGGTTTTCTCTACGATATTATCAGCTAAGTTATAATCTCTACGGAGAAAAGCTTCAACCGAATCATTAAGTAGCTTTAGCGATAATCTACTCATATTATCGATCTTTTGAATGACTTCCTTTGGAATTTTTCCATCAATCTTCAGACACTTATTAGCAATTCCTGCCGCGTGGTCAGCCACACGTTCGATGCTTCTTACAACAACACGATAACTCAAACAATCCGATATGCCTTTTAATCCTATATCCTGTAACATGTTCTGCTCCAATGCGATAACAAGGTTTCGTAGTATATACATGCTGAATCTGTCCACCTCATCGTCTGATTTTATTATTGTTGCTGCTAATTCATGATTGAGTTCGGCAAGGGAGGCCATTGCGTCTGTGTGCATTGCGGTTGAAATCAAAAACATCCTTCGGACAGCGGAATCAATTGAAAGTTCTGGTATGCTGAGCAGTACCTGGATTATAATTAAATCTGATGCATCGGCAATTATTTCCGTGCCAACCAAGTTTCTACGCACTACTTCTCTGACCGAGTCACGCTGAGATGGGTTAATTCTTCCAGTTTTTGATTTCAAATGCATGATATTATATCCTGCCAAATACATAGACACGACCTTACGTTTCAAAGAGCTGCCACTCTCATTTTGCGAAACCATTGCTGTCACTTCATTAGCTGAATTTGGTCTCCGTTCTGCGTTTGGGATTATGGATAAGGAGTTATTAGATTCTCGAACAATTGTCACAGGATCACCAGCCTTTAGATGCATTTCACTCATCCACCTTTTTGGTAAGGATAGGATGTATGTAGATCTACCTGTGAACTGTATTTTACGTACTTCATTCTTGTCAGATATGGAACCCAATGATATCATTGTAGAAGTTTACCCAGGGTAAACACATTATGTATAGTATTCATATAACTCTATAGTCAATATATTGTACTATATAGAGACAGCTCATTCGTACTTACCGCTTGACATATATGACTAGGAGCATATTTAAGGGAATGGGTAGTGCCAAATCGTGAGTTTTGCTCAAGAGCTTCGAGTAATGTCGCACAAGTCTATAGATTCATACGGCAAGGGGATACCGTACTTAGAGGATAAAAGCGTAAAGGGGAGGCTTATCGTTATAGAAGGACCTGATGCTTCAGGTAGAAGTACACAAATTACCATGTTGACCTCTAGACTGGAAGCAGATGGTCATGCAGTTTTAAACACTGGGCTGAGAAGATCCGAACTTATAAGTCAAGGAATCCTTGAGGCCAAACGAAATTTGGTTTTAGGTAAGAGGACCATAAGTCTTTTTTATGCTGCTGACTTTGCCGACCAACTGGAGAATAAGATAATACCTGCTCTACGCTCTGGCTACATCGTTCTCGCTGACAGGTATATTTATACACTCATGGCAAGAGACGCAGTTAGAGGAATTAGTATCACTTGGTCGCATAATCTTTTTGGGTTTGCTATGAAACCTCATCTTGTGTTCTATTTAGATGTTGATCCTAATGAGCTTGTACATAGAGTTTTTCAGAAAAACTTATCGCTAGATTACTATGAATCTGGTGCGGACCTCGGACTATCCGACAATATGCTCAAATCCTTCCTCATTTATCAAGGTCTGCTAGCCAAGCAATTTCGAAAGATGCAAAGAAAATATGGGCTAGTACCTATAAATGGGGATAGATCAATAGTAGAAATTAACAAAGATTTGCAAAAAAAAATTGAAGATTTTCTGAGGATTTCACTCCGTGCCCCGGCGTAACGATGTAAATATGGATATGCAAAGTTGAATACGTCGTTTTCTTTGGGTGATGTACATAATAGTTTGGTACATATCCTGATTGACAAGGTATGGAATTATAGTCATCATAATAGCCGTACATTGATTATGAGTTAGCCAAATATCTTATTGTAATAAAAGGTTAGAATTCGATACGAATTACACAATAACAAAAATGCCGACAGATGGAACTGGTGGGTTTTTCATAACTGTATATATGATATCCAGTTGAATAGATGGCGACATTATGCTTTATTCTAGCTATCCGTTATTGCCTGTTATTTATAATAACATTAGATTCTCAGATCCGAAAATTAGATTAGGATGAGCGGCCGCGTTAATGGAATTTACGCGTCTCAGTTGCAACTGTATTCCTTTACGACTGATGTTTAAAGTGCGGAGCGGAACGAAGAAATGTATCTTCCTTAGATCGTACTCGTGGACAATGTTATGTAAGGTAAGTTCGTGAAAATCGATACCTTGGTGACAACTAATCATCTACTAAACATCTCTTTGCAGGTGTATCACCAAATGAATACAGTTGTTCTGACAAAACTGAAGACCATATTAGATGACGTAGAAATATGATTCACACCAAACTAAGAGTATATAGAAATTACAAGCGAAGGTAGAAACTTCATGGTGACATCAATTAAGCAACTATAATCCTTTTTCCATTCTGGCTGACATACGGTCTGATGATTTAAATTGCGTGAGTGGGACCGCTGCCAAGAGCCGTTGCTGCACTGGGAAGTTGTTGATGTCGCAGAAGCTCACATCACAAGACGGTATAACAAGATTATTGTAGTTTTTCTAACATTTTATTGGTCTTTGATTCACCATCATTGATTGAATCCCTTACAGTTTCCACAGAAAAGTCTGTGTTCTCGTAGAATCTTGGAAATGGTTCATCTCTAACTATATTAACTATATTCTTTATTTCAGCACCATGTTCATGTTTCATTTTAATGTATGTATGACGAATCTTTTCTAGCTGTTTCTTATCTATTTTAGTTGGATCAATAATTTGATAGAGTTCTTCGATATACCTGAGATATCGTGTTATTACTTTTGACATTTTTATTTGCTGTTGAGATTTATCCGAAAACATGATATCTCTAGCTCTATGATAGACCTCAGCCAAGTTGTCTGGTAGTCTTTCAATATTCCTAGGATAGTTTTCTACTAAAAAGAGCTTTTTGTCGATCACAGGCGAAGCGTCTATAACTTCACTAAACGGGGTGTTGCTTAGCAGAGCGCCATCCCATGCGTATATACCTTCTTCTAACTCAACCCACGGAAAATTATCTAAAGGGTAGCCAGAAGTTGCGAGTATGTGCTTAGGAGTTATTTTCTGCTTATAACTATCAAAAGTAATTGATTCTGACTTTAATATATTCACTGCGGTCATTATAAGACGGGCGTTAGGATGACCATCAGGTTGAAGTTTATTGAAGTCAACATACCGTTCTAGTGTCTTCACTAAAGGAGTATTGTCGTATATATAAGTCCAATTCGATGGGTCAAAGTACTGAGGGTCTTTCAATGCATAGTCAATTGTCCATCTAGGCACGAAGAATTTGTCATTACCGTAAAGTATAGAGCTAGTTGTGCTCAACAACTAGGTGAGTTTGTCTGTTGGAGGTAAAAGATTTTCTGCTGCTCTAATAAGACGACCTCTAGATTTGTCATACAACCATTCCAATACAGGAACGGTCAAATTCAAAGAATTCTCTGCCAATTCTAACCAAAATTGCTCTAACTTGCGTTCTGGATGGTCTTTGTCACTACTGCCAGCTATTATAGCACCGTTAATTCCCCCAATTGAAGTTCCAGCTACTATATCTAATTTTATATTTTTATTTGCAAGAGCTTTAAAGACTCCACATCCGAACGCTCCTAATGAGCCTCCCCCTTGAAGCACCAGAACGTTTTCAATTTTACCAGAAGACATGACCATAACTCCTCATCGGTTGCCCAAGTTTAGCATGGCGGTGGTATCCATGATTATTGCGACGTGTATATACATTGTCATCGTCGTGATGACGTACGCATACTATTTACGTCGTTCTAATTATCTAAGGGCATTTTCTTTGTAAATAGTACATTTCGATATAGCAATGTGTTAAATCGAAGCACCAAGTAGCAATATGTAATAAATTACCTTTACTGAACAAAAGATCTCCCAGTCTATGACTAGAGATGCTTGGTATTATCACGAGAATTCTTGTACATGACATTGCTGCATCCCTTGCGGTAGATCTCATTGGATCAGTGGGGACTAATATCTCACCTTTGTTTTCGGTTCACTTTCCTTTATTTTGTTTTATCTTGCTATCGGTCTTTATCAATAACACTGGATTTTCCGAATCGGATCACACACCTGAAATAATCTCTGTAGTGGGTGACGGCCTTAAGCATATCCTTATACAACCTGTCCAAATATTCTATTCTTTGGTTCTTGCAACTGATCATAAACTTCTATATAGAAGACATCATCATATATTGAAACAAGTTACTCTCAGTACTTCATATTGGAAAAGCTTTTCTTTGTAGCCTTAGCGCTGAAAAATACCCCAATGCGTCACACCGGGCTGAATGATGACCCTTAAAATTTCTGTCCAATCAAATAGACGCTATGGGGCTATGATTATCTAAACCGATATCATGTAAGGTCATTCATGGAATGGTTTGGAACTGTGTTTTTTGATTCGGCGTACGTTGGACACAACTAGTAGTGTGAGGCGTACTTAACTGACTACTCCTGCATGATATCCACATTAGTGTACTCTAAGTCGGCTTTCACATACAGTACACTAAGCTAAAGCTATTCTTGTCTAAAATCAATAACATTCACATAATTCTATGTTGACAAAAAATGCGATACTTAACTTAGTATACTGAGCTATACTAGAATATCACCGATATCTGAATATGATCATTTTCGTCAGCACGATTTAACTAAATTACCAGAATCCCGTATTTCACTGAGTAACGTAAACACGGTAAGATCTTCTCACGAATAGTCCTCAACTTGGCGAAGTAACATTTTATCATTTATGGACATTTCCAAGCAAGGCAAGAGATTCATATTCCGAAAACCAGTTTTGGGCGAGTTTAGGAATACGGAAAGCTAACTCAGAAGGTCTATATGGATATCACAACTAATCGTCAGTTACGCACTAGTAGTGAAAAAGTATAATCTGTCCGGTATGTGTCCATCTCGGACTGGCTCTGCTACCTTCATAGTCTAAACAAATAGGGAAGAGCAACTTTAAAAATGCTGCGCCACTGATTTCGACTTGCCCAACTCCGGGCATACTTCAGGACCGACAGATTGTTCAGAAAATTTATCTAGTTGCGCCTTCGACCAGCATAAATGATGCATACAAAAACGTTGGTTGTAACAACCTTGATCGCTGCAGTTGCAGTTATGACTCCTATGATAACCAAAGCGGTATATGCCGCACTTCCAATTCGTGGAGAAATCGCGGCGTTAGAAAACGCACATAGCGCGACCGTTCCTCCGGCAGTGGTCGCGGCAAATCGCGCGGAACTGGCCGCGATAGTAAGTTCAAATATTTTGGGCCAAAACACACCAGCGATAGCAGCAACAGAGGCGCAGTACGTGGAAATGTGGGCACAGGATGCAGCTGCAATGTACCGTTACGCTGGAGCATCTGCTGCCGCAACGCAACTCACGCCGTTCCAGTCAGAACAGGCTCGACATCCCTAGGGCCTTTTTATTCTAGGGCGAGTGGCTTGTAAGACATATCTCCTATCAGGCACTTATTTCTGATTGAGTATATCTTTTCAACATGGTTTCCCTCATTCTCATTATAAACCTCGGATCTGCCATATTGCATGGATGACAAGTCTACTTCCAATTGGTCTTCAGCTTGGGTAATATTTTGACAGACACTTGTAGAAATCGCTCTTCAGTATATGGAGGTATATGCAGCCGTCGAAACCGGGATTGGAGGGGTTTTGATAGTTTTGTGATTTCATTGTGAGCGGTGCTCACAGAATTATAACATAGTACCTAGAAAAATATCTCTTCCTTAGGACATGTGTCCTCCAGTATAGAGATCTGCTTCCTGAGTAGTTCCATCCCCCTTATCGCCTGTTGTCTTGATCTTTCCAATCTGTCAATTTTTTCTGTTAGAATTAAGATTTCCTTGCCCTTTAGTTGCATCTGTATTTCTAACATCCGTTGACGGCCTGTCATCTAGAAAACGTAAAATGTAGTAGTAGTAT
>JASHSN010000088.1 GCA_030038695.1 Nitrososphaeraceae archaeon | reverse complement strand
AAGGCTTTGAGGCACATGATCCTTACGATCCTTGCCATCCTTACTTCAATCTTGATCTGCATGGCAGCGCTGCGTGTACCGTTTCCACTTAGCCTATGTAGCCGTATCTTTAGTTAATGCTGCCATCCATCCCCCTTTCGCCAAGGTGCAGTTCTATCTAAACACTGCGGATGTGTAACAACCAATATGCAAGTAATGACGAGAAAGAATAAGAGCACCAAAAAGATACAAAAAGCAAGTAACAAATCCTTTGAAATTCTCGAGCTATATGAAGATGAACCAATAATATTTCACAATAATAGGGATAGGAAGCAAACAACAACAAATACACTCAGCCACCGCCAAGATAAAAGGAAAATCATGCTTGTAATACCTAGCAGATAGTTATCATTATCATTTGTTCTAGACGAAGTTTGAATATAACTAACTAAGAGCGTTTAGATACCTAATGCAAACAATGCAGGCATTACTGAGGTTCCACAATTAGGTTGTTTTTGCCTTTGGCTATTCTTACAAACGGAAAGTCCCTGGCATATTGAGTCCGTAAATTCTTAGTAGATGTGTCAATATGTAGCTCGAACCACGTGTTAGAGCAGTGGCTATCGCAACAGGACTCTTACCAAATCCAGTTGGTGCCTCCACAATTATATGGTTGTAACCTGAAGCAAAAGCCACATCTATTTCCTTCAAAACAAAAGACTGTTTCTCACGCAAAGTAGGAAATGGGAAATTTTTAATATAACTTGAAACTTGAGACAAATTCATTGTTATCATATTCTTATCTTTTGTTTTCAATCACGGTATAGATGCATTTAACAGAGCATAAAATGTTAACAGGAGATGATATCGAAAAAAAGAAGATATGAAGAATCTATATAATAGCAGTTGCCAGGGTTTAAGCAGAGAAAAGAATGTGTTGTGGTTCGGTAAAGACATATACTAATCGAAAAAAACATTGAAGATTGGTACATGAAACTGCAAACTCGTTCTCTGCAGGAGCTGTTAAAGACAATTCATTTGGAGAAAATGACCAAATACAGCAGACGATTCGAGGGACAAAGAAGGCGGTATAGTAGATGAGTGAAGATGATGACCCATCTATCTAGTTTTCTGTGATAACAGCCATACAGGTATGAGCCACCGATTGATATTCGCTGGCTTTAATCCTGGCCAAAGCGCTAACGCCGGAGATGGCGGAACCGGCTCTAATGGGGGAGTCGGGGACAACGGAGGAAACGGCGGCACGGTGTATCCAAGTAACTCCCTTCATCAGCCTGGTGGAAATGGGTTCAACGGCGGTAATTCCAATAGCCCTAGTGCCCCGGGTACCCCCGATGGCCGTTGTGTTATTACCTTGTGCACTTTGCAGGAGGAAGCGATCAATCAAGGCGGCACGTCAGGACCAAACTTGTTTCCTGGCGGAGACGGCGGTCCTGGCGGTTATGTCGTTACATCATAATTGATGCTGGATAACTGAGGCATATACAGTTATGGAGAGGAAGGGGAGAGATTCAAGCGTCTTCAGCAGCGAGACGTAATCCTTCATACTCACTCCGCTCATCCTATTGTGAACTTTGCTTTCATAAAGGGATGAATTGTACAAAAGTAATCATATGTTTTCTCACTTAATTTTGCAGTATTAAGGGCAAATGTCTTCTTTGGCATAATAAGAGATGAATCAAATGACTTGCCACTATCTGCAAAGCTTGTCACTGTATGAGGCACATTATCGTTGTTAGTCCAAATTATCCCTCCTCCTTTATCGACATTAATGATTTTGGGAAGAAAATTAGGGTTACCTTTAGCAGATGCGCCAGGGTGGATCATCACCTTCACTACTGGTGAGCCTTTTGCAAGTGGTGCATTAGCCGTAACACTGCTGGTCGCATTTCCTTCAGCGCGAGCAGAAGACTTTGAAGCCACCATCCCCAAAGCATAAAATGTCGAACCTCCCACTATTGCGACTCCAATCAGAATAATTCCCAGATTCCTGAGATATGGTGTTCTCTTGTATGAAGCTATTGCGAGAATAGATACAGGAATAAAAATTATCATCATCAGGATGATATATGCATAAATGCTTGGAACTCGAATACTCACTGATATCGCGGCGGCAATACCAAATGTTACTAGAAAACCTAGGATAATAAAAGTGGCAGACTTGGCTCTAGGGCTCGATGGAAAACCGTCTTTGAATAGACCTTGTACCAAAAAAATCAACCCTATAAACATAGCTAAAAGCGTCATCGCGTGCATTCCTTCTAGAAAGGTAGCTGCAATTCCAGCAAGAGAAAGCCCGACACCTGCAATCCCGAGAGCAGTAAGACCTATTCCAGGCAGCAGCAAGTCCCAGTCACTCATGTTATATCACTTAACCTGCAAATCGAAAATATTATAATGTTTCTCCTCCCCACCCCCCAAAATCGAGTGCGTGCGGGTATAATTTCAAGTGCGGCTGTGACTGTCACATACCATGGACTATAACGAAAAAAGAGTTGAAGGCTTAAAATGTACTGGCTAGCAGAAGGAAACGACCAATAGGACCTCATTCCGAAGAAACCAAACAAAGCCCGGCACGAGTTAGATTGACTCTGCCTGCAGGTAGGGCCGACATTACAAAAAGACTAGACATTTCTATACGAAAACTTCGTGAGACTTTTAAAGGTCGAGATCTGGAAAGGAGATTCATGTACTTTATTTCGGCGATTTTGATCCTTCTGGAGACGATATGTACGATCATTTGGATAATGCGTTATGCTTGTTTGGTTTGGGGGATATAGACTTTCACAGAATAGATCTGGCTGAGGAACAGGTAGAACAATTTATTCTTCCTACTGTGCCTAAAACTAAGACTAAGGTGAACAACGACACAAGAAGAATGGATTCATCAGAAAATATGGTAAGTTATAAATTGTAGAACTTGATGCATTTCCCATTGTAGCTGATGAATTCAAGTCAATCGTACAAGGATCTGTTGACCAATACTTTGACAAAGGAATTTATCAAACAGTCTTATCAGATCACAGACCAGTGTGTAATTAGATTGGCAGTTGATTGTGTATGATCTGTGTAAACAAAAACATCTCTTCCAATTGTTCCAATTCATAATAATGTTCATTCAGTATAGGATATCATCCTATGAGGGTTCTCTGAGATAGAGAGAGTGGGCATGATTATCGAAATCACCTACATGTGGGGCAGTATTTTTTAATTACATCCATTTGCAAATTCTCGTTATATGCATCATTTAATCCAATGAAGGATAATGTTTTGCTGACAACATGGTTTATAGCAGAATTTTGATCAGACGTAACATTTTCGCATACTTTGGTAGAGAGGTATTTGCCCATGATGTTGATATTTAAAGATGAAATGTTTCTCATCTTCGTTATGAAATCACGTTCGACGTCATGGTTTGGGCACAATATCAGATTAAAATCAATTCTATTCTTCTGATTTAGTATCTCAACGTACAAGATTACATGCTGACCGACCAGACTCCATGAAACGGTTGATCTCAACTCGCCTACTAGGAATGTATCATCCTGGATTATGAAAGAGATATCATCTTGTATGTCACTATTGCGTACTATGTTATACGATATTTCATTATCGAAAATTCGTCGTATTTGCTCTTCTACGTCCATCATTAATATGCCAGCTTAAGTCTATTTTTATTTTCTACTGAAGCCCACGACATTTAAAACGTAATACTGTTTATCTCAGAACACGTCGTTTTTCTTTTCAAGTATCTTGACAACAATGTTCATTCAGAATCCTAAGCCTTTGATGGTCAAGTCTTTTATGATACAATGTTTACTATTAATCATGGATGACAAAAATGACATAAAAGAGTCAGCAGATTCGTCTGGGTCGGTAATGGCAAAAGTAGAGGACAAGATAGTGACTGATGGCAGAACCACTGTGAAACCCGTACCAAATCAACAAATACAAAAACGATATATGAATTCGAAATTAGATTATCCTATACTTATAGCTGGTTTTTCTGGACCTGGGATGGTAGGATCTATTAGTGCCAATTATATTATTGAGCAATTGCAAATGCGCCAAATTTCATATGTTGAATCCGAATTCATAATGCCTGCGGTAATATATATAGGCGGCAATTTGAGGCACCCTTTCCGTATTTACGCAAATGACTTTGGGAATGTTTGCGTTCTTGTATGCGAGATACCCGTAATGAGTGTTGGTGTATATTCAGTATTGAATACCGTTGTAAAATGGGCTAAGAATGTTGGAGTAAAGGAAATCATGGTTTTAGAAGGAATTTCTGTGCTAGATCAGGGTGTCATTTTAGATACAAATAGGAAGGCTATAGTTTTATCTAACGATGCTGATACAGTAGATGATAATAGATTTCTACACCATGTGGATAAAGAAGATAATACAAAGAGCAAACTGCATGATGGAGCCTACGTGACTGGGATCTCTGGGGGTCTTCTGGCAGCATGTTTATCGAATGGGATTGCTTGTAGAGGTCTAGTTGTACCTACATCAGCGAATATTCCAGATCCGGAAGGGGCAGCCATATTATTAGACTCTGTTAATAATCTTGGAAATGAATCTATAAAGATAAACGTAGACCCACTAAGAAAATGGGCAACGAACTTAAAAGAGAGGCTAGAAGAGATGAACAAGGCTATTCTGAGTCAACAACAAGTACAGAATACAGGTGAAAGGCAACAAGGCATTTATACTTAATAAGTCTTGGATAGCCTACCCTGTTGTAAGGATTCGTATGTCCTAAAAGATTTGAGTATGTTGAAAGTTCAGAAGTACCTTTGCCAAATCTCGAAACACAAGCCACAAGAGATAACATTACCTTTCAAAAAACATCAGTACATGACAAAGATCTTTGCAGGCGTGAGTGAGAAGGAAATAACTAGGACGATAGCAATGATGTTTAATGGAACGATTGATGAATATGCAAATTGTGATGTAATAATCATCGGAGCTGGACCGGCAGGCTTAATGGCGAGCAGAGACCTCGCAAGGATGGGCACTAGAACTCTTGTCGTAGAGCAAATAACTACCTGGGCGGCGATACTGATATTGCAGGTCAATCAATACTACGAGAGTTTAGGTGACTATAGCACAAAGTATTTCAAAAAAAATATTGGAGTTTTTTGAATAAGTTTAGGGGCCAAATCCAAATTGATTTGCACTATTCTCGGCTTGGTTTATACATATTGCCTTTGT
>JASHSN010000087.1 GCA_030038695.1 Nitrososphaeraceae archaeon | reverse complement strand
CCTGGATTTAGCGCTTTTATTTCTGGATCATTCCAATTCTTAACTTTACCCAAGAAGATGTCAGCAAGGACTGGACCTGTAAATTTCAACGCCTTGGTTGGGATGCCTGGTAGGTTATACCCTACTACTACTGATCCTATAGTTTCTGGGATCTGGACAGCTCCCGGAGCTGCTTGTCGTTCCCCAGCATTGAGTGGGGCGTCAGAGGCACCAAAATCTACTGTCTTTGCAGTAAATTGTTTGACTCCTCCACCACTTCCTATAGATTGATAGTTAATATTTACATTGGGATGGACCTTTTGATATGCAACACGCCATGTATCAAGTAATGGAAACGGGAAGGTTGCGCCTGCTCCATTAAGAGTTACTTGGCTTTGCGCGAAGGACTTTTGTGATGCAGTTACAGAGATTATCATTGTAGATAACATTGCAACTGCAATCAATGTTAATAATTGTTGATTTCTATTTTGCATTGTTAATGCCTATTAGAAGAGTTAATAATTATGTTATGATAATAAATCACATAGAATGCTTGTCACTATGCGATCAATGTTCGTTACTTTTGAACCTGCTAAGCGTCCTTTATAGATAAAATTAGTGCTCACAAATATCTAATTTGATGTTGTAATCAACTTTCTGTTAGCTAGCACTGTAGGTTGTCATGGAAATCATAGCGAAACAGAAACTTTTAAAAACGATTGGTCCAGGGAATGGTGGGACAGAATTCCTAAACCAAACTATGAGTCGTATATATGAACTTGTATTTTGCAAATAATTTATGAGTATATTGTACGTGATTCCATATGACACGTGCTGTACAACTGCTAGTGATATATGTAATTATGTTCCAGAACGGTACAGAAATATAATATGGCATGAGGATAAATTGATAGGATGTTATAAAGTAATGATGAAGTAAATGGTACAGTCAAAAAAGGTTGAATTGGAAGTAAAAATTGAAGTTGATGTCCCGCTTGATATTATCAATGATAAAGAAAGACTTGCAGGAGTCAAGAACGGATTGATACGAAGTATTTCTAATGGTCTATACCAGCAGGGTGTTTCATTTAGAATCGATAAAACCAGTTTTGAAATCAAGTAGTCGATTTAGATGCCAGCTCTGACATTTGGATGTTGTCAACGTGAGATTGTCAATACTATACGAGCAGACCCCGAAATGGCGGATTTTGTTTATCGCAACATCAGACTTCAAGACTGTATTATCATCGAAGGATGCTTTTACCTCTGTAAGGCTGGATGGACAAGGCAATCGAGTAGTGGTTTATTATACCATTGTTATCGCCCATTGAAAGTTTTGAGCAGATAAAACAATTATGATAATTTTCACTTTAATAAGCGTAGGAATTTTTATTTTCGATCATGTTTTTCACACTGTTCCAAAAAAGACAGAATGTCATCTAGGATTTTTAAATGTTGTGTAGTTATTTCATCGTCATGTTCCTCCTCTATGTCATCAATTTTCAATAGACATCTCCATATGGAAGATGCCGTGACTGATAAAGGTACTTACTATAAAAGCATACATTATGGATCTCCACTGATTTGGCCATCCGTATAATTGGAAGCTCTAACAATCATAGATCACATATTCCTACTGAATCTATGAGACTTATATTTATAAATTACATGACCATAAAAATTTTTGCCTGCATGCCGTACTATGTAGAGTTCAGATTATACAACAAAATTCGCTAATGAAAGTACTATGCCATATACGGATACGATATATGGTCAATAATGATCAGAGCAAAAAACCAAAGGAAAAGGTAAGAAGAAAGAAAAGTAGGATTTTGAGTTGAGCTTCAACAGTCATATGTAAGGTTATTACTAATATAATATTCACATATTGAACTGCGAAATCTGTACACTTTTGCTTGACGACATACTCCTAGAAGTTATTGCTAAGGCTAGAATAATGAAGAAACATTTAGATGTGTTACATAGAAAGATGCCTTTAGAAACGAAGAATTGCCAACCGTGTGAAGAATTGTTGTTGATAATAGATGGACAGATAGCAGAGGTTAGACGAAATAATGGAACATTTCAAAATGTTACACGAAAAGGTTGTCACTTTTAACAATGTGTCATAGGTGCGGTTCTGTTTAAGCAACCGAATAATATCGTTCAATTCTTAGTGATTAAGACTCCCAAGTGCATGATAGGTTATTCCATATAGTATTATTAGTTGAATCAGAGAGAGGCAATAATAGTTTGATTTATGGTATCAGATGATATCTTAATCATCGAAAGAATGTATTGAAGAATTCGAGTTAGCGAAGGATGGCTAAAATATGTAAGGAATGTGTTACTAACTATTGTACTAGGTCAATAGACTGGGTGCAACATATATTCAATTACCTCCGCTATGTGGAAACGCTTGGTCCAGGAAGCGAAGATTGTGGGTGGGTAGATGGAATTCCTGAACCAAACGTTATGTGGCTTTGTCCATTTGACATTATATCTGTCATATTATTACGGTTATCGACCGGGTTCGTATAGGTTCTCTTGTCTGAACTATGATCTACAATTATCTACATGACGTATCGTTTGAATTATCCAGACACAAGAGCCGGGTGACCTGTAATCAAGAGACTTTCGACTTCAGCATGCCAGCACTCAAATCCCTCACTAAAATCGGTCAGTCAATGAAACCAGGGTTTTTTCGCAGTTGAACGTGGGATTTATTCAAAAAATTATGGCGGGATATCCGTTATGTCTTCTAACGCTGTTAAGAGATTATCCTTTGCTTTGTCGACTACTGCCAAAAACCTGGTCTTTGAAGCACTATCTGGGAACTCTAAAGCCGCTTGCTCTATTTGTTTATTGGCCTCTAATATTATATTTTTCGCTTTCTGCTTCCGTTCTTTTACTCCCACAACTATCGTATTTCGCGTTACCTTTAAAATAAGCTTCCTGATTAATTATAATTGTTTGAGGCCGTTATAAGTCATTAAAAGGACTTTGTTCACCCCGTGTAGAATTCATCACATTTTCCGCATGTAATATTATCTCATAGATATTATTATTAATGGATTCTCCAAATGTTCACTTGTGTCTGAATATCCAAGAATTAGGACGGAAGCAGCTGTACATGAAATATTAAGTCTAAAGATAAAAGATATCATATTCAAAGCCGTAGACAAATATCAGTATGCAGAGGTATTAGTTAATGGGAAGACTGGAACTAGACATGTTCCTTTAATCCAATCTATACCATATATCAAAGATTGGTTATCAAACCATCCTAGTAGAAATAATCCGAAGTCTCCATTGTTTGTAGGCTTGGGTAGATGTAGTATGGGTAGACAACTTACTGTCAACGGTTTATATAACATATACAAAGATTACAAAGAAAAGTTCTTTCCCAGGTTGCTAGAGGATCAAACTGTTTCAAATGAAGATAAGAGTAAAATTAATGCTTTGCTTGCAAAGCCATTCAATCCGTACATACGACGACATAGCGCATTGACTGAGAAATCTACCAAACTAAGGTCAAACATACTAAACCAACATGCCGGCTGGTCTATGAATAGCAACATGGCACAAAAATATCTTCACTACTTCGGAAACGAATCTTCTGAATCATTGCTTGAAGGATATGGCATAGTTACCAATAATAATATTCCATTTGGTAGGCTCAACCCAAAGAT
>JASHSN010000086.1 GCA_030038695.1 Nitrososphaeraceae archaeon | reverse complement strand
TTAACCATAATTTATCTTCCAAAGAAGGCTCCATATCTAAATCCAAATGAGAGGAAGGTAAATCAGCGGATAAAATCAAACATATGTGCAAACAGATTCTACGATCATATAGAAGAGCAAAAAACTGCAATATCAGAATATCTGGACAAAACATTTGGTAGATGGTATGACGACATTAGATATGACACTTGACTTATTATGCACATAATATACCATTCATTCGTTGACAATAGCAGAAGAATAATAGATATTAATGATGATTTTCAGAGTCCTGAAGAATATGTTGGAGCTGGAATTTCTTATCTAGATAACGCAGCCAAAGAATATTACGATACTATACCAAGGTGGTACAAACAGCCCCATTATGTAGAAGTGTGGATCGAAAAGGATGCGATGACTGGAACCTTTAGTTCGATACTAAAGGATAGGCATATCCGTATTGTGCCTAATAGGGGCTGGACAGGCTTTGAGTTCCTAAATAACAACATCGAACGTTTGAGGAAGAAACAGAGTGAAGGAAAGAATATTCATGTTTTGTATTTTGGAGATTACGACCCATCCGGCGATCGAATGTATAGATGGCTGAAACAAAAGATATCAGATTACGGGATTGAAATCAAGAGGGTAGCGATAACTAAGCAGCAGATAGACGAGTTTAACCTTGAACATTTGAAGAATACAATCGATTCCGGAGTTATGGCAAAACTATTGAAGGACAACAATAGCGACGAATTTAGACGTAATAACGAGGGCAAAGTATTCCAGATCGAACTTGACGCACTACAAGCATTGCAACCAACCACATTAAAACAATTACTCTTATCGGAAGTAGACCAGTACTTTGATGAAGCAATATATAAACAGGTATTAAATGAGGTTTCCCCTGAAGACATTTCTTATCTAGTTAAGGAAATGGTGAGGTCACATCTATCAATCTAAACCTATTGATTATTGGCATGACAATTCAAATGGCGTATAATGAATTAGTAAATTTGCGGAACTAATCGATTCTAACAGCAGCCAATATTGTCTGTCCTCCCGGGAGGGAGACCGCATCGGACCCTCCTTTCCCTCATTGCATCTCTTTCCAATAGCCGAATTCATACTGGCCTGGAATGCGTACCTCTGTTTAGTCAATCTCTCCCCATTCCTATTACCCATCTGGAATTCATTTTCTTTTATCCGTAACCTACACGGTCACAACTTTAACAAATTGCTTTCTATCCGTTAACTCTAGCTGTATTCGATTCGTATTTGAAATGCACATTTTGGTTACATAGTCAAAAGGTTAGACACCTGACGGGATTCAGACAAAAGTGAAATCTTTCGTGCTCAGCTTTATAAAGAAGGGATATCTATAGCGGAAGTTGACTAAAAATAAAGTAATAGACAAACAGAAACACAATCTAGTTTGTCAGAGATGTGAACACTCATGGGACTACGGGGGGAAGAACCCATTTTTTACCCTATGTCCTCGGTGCCGTACAACAGTTAGAACAAAGAAAAATAAGTCGTTGAAACCTCTGCAGGTTGGTCGCCCGGTTGAGGCTTCAACGGTGCAGATAACGCCATTAGGAGGTGACGAACTGCAACAATGACTACTTCGTCTTCTAATATAAAGGGTTCTAGGTTTTATTGCTCTGAATGCCTAGCAGAAACGCAGTTTGAATGCACCTGTGTAGACGCAACTGGTCTCCCCTTTGTAGATTTAACTGAAGTTGAAGAGACATATCTACATAACAAAAGCGTAAGTGGAATACGAAGCGAAGAAACTCCAGTGTCACCACATGACATTAATTTTCTGCGTGATTTAGGCGATTCAAAAACTGGAGAAGTTACACGGTATGAGTTATCCCAGATGTACGATGTACGATATACCACTGGATGAAATTGAGAGATTAATTAGGCTAAAGGAGACGATGAATTGAACTTAAAATCTGAAACTCCGGCTAATCCACTAGAAAGCTATACTAAGCCACCAGCTGCAAACTCCGATATTAGCACCGGCCAGCAACTAGTTCCAGAGGTTTTTCAAGCTAACGGAAAATTCAATCATGAAGCGATTCATTGGCTACCAAGCCACATTGTAGACGAATTATATCTACAGATGTGCAAGAGTAAGGAAATTACAATAAAAAAACAGCTTTTGACAGGTGAAATATTTTACGAAAAGCAAAACAAATACTATGCTGAGGCTGCTACATATGCAGGTAGGATTAGCGTTGGAGATTTCTCTGGTAAGAACGCAAAATTCAAGCCACGTTTTAGACTGTATCTCAAAGACTTCTCCCCGGGTCTGAAGGCCGAAATCGCTAACCTAACTAAAGAAACTGTCCACAGAATCGTAACAGAAGCGATATTCAGAATATTCAGGGCTAGACATAGGATGATTTTCCATCAGCATATCGAGAATGAGCGCTTAGGGTGGGTGTTTGTTTAGATGGTAACAGAAGCAGACAAAGACCCAGATGAGATATTGCGCGGGCTTGGAAGTGAGGATCAAGAAGAAGGAGGAAATGGAGAAGCAGGCAGGGACGTACAAGAAAGTATTGAGACATCGAAGGCTATTGTATGCAATGTTCCGACTGCTTTAAGGATGAATTCGGGAAGTTTAGAGGTCAGAGGAGGGATGATTTGTGGTATAAGCAATAAGGTAGAGAAAATGATAGTTAAAGTATCTTTTAAGTGTGGTCAATGTGATATTATTAATGAAGTATATTCGTATCCACGCCCTAGGTTTGCATACGAGATTCCTTCAAAATCCTCAAAGCCTACAAAGTGTGCTAGTTGCAATGACAATTCTTTTCGCGACTACGAATATCAGGTAGTAAATGCGCTTCAGATAGAATTGCAAGACTTGGATACCTTTAGTGACCTAGAGAGACTACCGGTTATCCTATTTGATGACAATACTACCAATGTCTCGACTGGGGAACAGGTAGTTGTAACCGGCTCAATTCAGAAAATAAGAAAGAATGATAGATTACTTCCTTTCCTGTTTGCCAGTTCAATACGATATCATAATAGAAAGGAACTGATCATTACCCCGCAGGATGTAGAAGAGATTAAAAATTTCGCTAATGGGAAGGGCGATGTAATCGACCTGTTAGTATCAAAGTTTGCACCATCAGTAATTGGGTATGAACATGTTAAGAAAGGTCTTCTTCTCTGTGCTGCTAATAGTGGAAAGGATTCCATTTCCAGACGACTCAGGATTAATGCTTTATTAATTGGAGAAACGGGGTTAGACAAATCTGCATTTTTGAGGGCAGAAACCGAAATCGTTCCAAATAGTAAATACTGTAGCACCCTAAACTCCTCTATTAGAAGTCTAATCGCTGTCGTTACTCAAGAGAACGAGCACTATATGTTAAGGGTCGGACCTGTTCCCGCTGCAAGTGGTGCAATCTGTGCTATTAATGAAATAGGAAGGATGAACTATGACGACCAAGCGGGTTTCCTAGATGCAATGCAAGAGGGTAAAATACCATTTGGGAAGTACGGATTTAACATAACACTTGACGGTTCTGCTACATTCATTATGTCTGCAAATCCGACAAACAATTCGTCATGGAGAAATGCAGAAAAAATTGATCTCAATGAAGTTCCGCTTATATCACCATTGCGGGATCGCTTCGACTTGTTATTTGTTTTTAGAACTCCCCGCGACAGGGATGTGATTACGAACTATGCATTTAAGAAAACTGACCCTCACATGATGTCTGATAAACTATACGAGGAGGAGGAAAAAAACCATGACTTCATAAAGAAATACATTCTAGACTGCAAGAAAATCCACCCGACGTTATCAGAAGAGGCAAGGATTATGTTGTGTGAATATTATTCCAGCATCGCAGTCAACTTCGGATCACCGAGGATACTTGACGGACTAATCAGAATAAGCCATGCCTGGGCTAGGTTAAGGCAGAAAGATGTCATTGATTGCGAGGATGTGAAAGAAGTTATGGAATTCTACAATGTTGTACTTCAACAATTATCAGAAAGCGTGACTATTCCTAAAAATCCCTTTGATTTAACCGTTGAAGAAATTACCAATATCGTGCTTAACTCCGAATATCCATATGATTTCATGGAAGCGGCCAAGCGTGCGTGCAAAACTAACGAATCAGTTGCGAGGTATATAGGTGATAATTTTTCAGTAGAACATAATAAAAAATTACGAAGAGTTAGAGATAGATTTGCAGAAGGAATCGATAATAGAATCGTAATCCTCAATCTGAAACCCTTGGCACTTGTGCGGCGTTCTTCATACGAAGGTAAGAGTAATACGGCTAACATTAATTCCAACAATAGTAAAAGAGATGATGATAGAGCAAGTATCAGCAAGCAAGAAGCACAACAACCTAAAATTCTGCATCCGACTGACCTACCTGACCCAACTGACCACAATCAAAGTCGCCTCCAGTCAAATCCAGATGATACCGGTGGTGATTTGGAGGGGCAAGATGCTGGGTCAGAAAGGTCAGAAAGGTCAGTTGTACGCACTAGTAATGTCATAGAAGCATTCGCAGTTTCGAAGAAACGACTTGATAGAATCGAATGTGACAGGCCAGAAGTTAAAGATACAGCAACTGTCGATTTAGAATGGGAACGATATGAAGGAAAGTATGGACATACCAAAACCAAAATCTACGCAGCCTGCTTTTGTACTAACTCGGGCGAAAGAATTGTATTGCATATCTCAAGGTATTCTAGTAGTCCTAATCCAGAAAAAGCGTTAATACAGGATATTATATTTTATTTGAATCAGTTTCCTTTAACGTTTGGTTGGTATACCACGGGTGTAACAGTCTATGATGACAAAGGTCTTAATAGAATAAAAGGCCGCGATTCTGACTTTTTTATTTTACATCAGAGGTGTATATTTCATCATCTAACCTCTCCTATAGAAGTAAAAAAGACATATACACGCTTAAAAGATTCAAATAAAAAACACATAGACCTTCACAAGGTATTCAGCAAACCTATTATTCAAAATGGTGTATTTGAAGGAAGATATAGAACCACTGGTCTAGATTCTGTAAGTCGAGCGCTATTAGGAAAAGGAAAATATAGTAAATTAAATGCAGGGACTTCAGACATTTTTTCATTACCCATTGAAGAACAACTGCGCTATGTAAGAAGAGATAGCGAACTTGCAATGCAACTTGCTCAGTACAATAATTGTCTTGTTTTAAGAATCATGAAGGTTTTTGCAAGCTATGCAAAAATGGATTATTACCCAGTATGTCATACTGACATTAGTAGATGGTATTCTAATCGATATCAAAAGATGTTAGAATCTGGCGAAAGCACTGTCTCTTATACGCCAAATTACAAATTAATTAAGCAGCCAATAGGAGGCGGACGCCACACACATCCTACTGAGGGGTTTTTCATCGGAACTAAAATCCACGAACTTGATGTGAAAGGCCAATACCCTAGTATCGTTATAAACAACAATTTTTCGTTTGATACTTTGAACTGTACCTGCTGCAAACATAATGAAAATGCATACATCAAACAGACAACTATTGACACAATAAATGAACAGCTACAAGAAAATAACATACCCCGTAAAGTAGATAGATACTGGGTATGCCAGAAAAGAAAAGGTGCCTTTCCCAGAGTTTTAGAACAGACATTAGCTGACCGTAAGGAATATTTAGATTTGTTAAAGGAAGAAAAGGCAAAGGCTCATTGTGATTCAAAGTTGATAGAAGAATACCAAACACATCAACTTGGTGCTAAACTTTTTGCCAATGCTGGCTTTGGTCTATTTGGTAATGAGTATTTTGAATTTGCGAATTATCAGGTTGCTGAATGTATAACTGCTGAAGGCAGACGCATACATAAACAAATGGAATCATTGGCACAGAATGAACCCTACAACTTTGAGGTTGTATTCGGATTTACTGATTCAACATTTTTTAATGCAGGAGCAAACATAACAAAGGTACGAGACTTCATCCAGGTCTGCAAAGATAAACTTGGTGTTATAGTTGAACTAAAAAGTGTCTTTATAAATTCTATTTTTTATTCTAAGAAGAACAGATATGTTGCATGGACTAGGAATGAAAAAGATGAACCAATAATAAAAGGTCTCGACGGTTTAAGCGATTACAATCCATTATGGGTTCGGAAATGGTTCAAGAAAATTCTAGTTCAATTAGTCAAGCATCCAGAGACAAGACTCGAAGTAATACCAAAGATGATTCAGGAAGCATACCTCGAATTGGATGGTGGTCGTATTGATATTGCAGAAGAACTAAAATTCACGCAACGTTTAAAGAAATATCCTGACGAATACAAAGGTCACGTAAGAACTGGAATTCTTGCAAAATCACTTGATAAGGACAAAGGTGATTTAGTCCACTGGTATGAGACTTTTACAAAAGTATATGTTAAGAGTAAACAATGCTGGGAAAGGAAAAAAGGATATTCTGTTAAACCAGAGAATCTAAACCTAGATGAATACAAACATCTGTTGCTTAACAAACTTACAGATAGCTTAGAAATTGCAGGATTTAAAATGAATGATTTAACCAAACACCTCTTACCTTCCAAAACGATGCCCGTGTCTCGTGGAGGTCTTTCGATTGAGCAATAATCTACAAACTACGGTCGATGACTATATCAAAAACTTCCCATTTCCGACTCTACGTGAGAAACAGTCTTATGTTCTAAAAGAGATAGACGCCGCTCTTGCTTCGGGGTATAACCACATAATCGTTGAAGCTTCTACCGGCTTCGGAAAGAGTCCCGTAGCTATTGCTAGCGCCTTGACATTAGGCTCGAGTTACATATTGACATCTACCAAGAATTTACAGACGCAATATGCCAAGGACTTTCCGTTTGTCAGAGTAGCCAAGGGTAAAAACAATTTCAGGTGCGAGGTTAAGGACGACTTTCTCAAAAACCGTACCTTCAGATGTGAGCCGTGTGGTGGTTTACAATCAGGCTGTAGGCACACATCGGTCGACTATGGACCATGTATGAATGATAAAGACTTTGACTGCAAGTACAAGACAAGTCTGAAAGATTATCAAGTTATGGGTAAAGGTACAAAGGAGGAGGAGGTCTTGCTTGTCGAAGGGCGCTATCAAAATGCTTACTCTGAGTGGTCTCATCTGAACAATCTGAAAGAGGATGTTATAAGAGCCTGGAGACCTTGTCAATATTTCCATCAGCTCAACATCGCCTTAGCCGCAGCCCACTCTGTACTGAACTATGCCATTTTTCTGGGTCTGGCGAACAAGAAACTTCCTTCAAGAGAATTGTTGATATTTGATGAGGCACACCTGTTGGAAACAGAGATTGTGAGGTTCAGAGAGGTTGTCATATCCAGGAGGAAATGGCGAAAGTACATCCCTGACTTGAGAATCGAAAATCAGGGTTATGACGTAGAGGGCTGGGTCGGCTTTCTTGACAAATTAAGGGATATGATGTTGGATGTCAAGATTCCGCTAGAAAATATGGAGCTTTTGATAGAGGCAGAAGAAGATATGGAGAAACTCAAGTTGACAATTGACAGCATCTCCTTAAACCCTCACAACTGGATTGTTTCAGAGATAAAGTTGGAAGGATATGAAGTCGTCAGGGTCGAGTTGAAGCCACTAGATGTTTCACCTTATTGTAAATCGGTGTTTGCAAAGTGTAAGAAGAGTTTGATGATGAGCGCTACAATACTGGATTCGGATACCTTTTGCACAGGCATAGGACTTGAACCCGATGATGTAAAGGTCATACGCGTTGGCTCGGACTTTCCATTGGAGAATAGACCCATCTATCCGCTAGGCGTCGCATATCTCAATTACGATGCGCTTCAGAAAGATGCAGTGAAACAAAAAATTGCTGGAGCAATCGACAGGATAATGACAGAGCATAAAGAGCATAAAGGCATTATTCATACGACATCTTACGAGCAGCTGAACTTTATCAAAGAAAAGATTTCGAAAGACAATAAGCAGCGATTGTTGGAAACGGACCCGGATATACAGAGGGATGAGATTATCAAAGAACATATAGATGCTACAAAACCAACTGTCCTAATCTCGCCATCATTGCACTTGGGGCTTGATTTAAAGGACAACTTGTCAAGATTTCAGGTAATTACCAAAGTTCCATACCCAAGCCTTGGAGATAGGTGGATAAATGAGAAGAGGAAGCGGAATGAACAGTGGTACAAATGGCAGACTGCGCTCAAGTTGGTGCAAGCGTATGGCAGGTCTGTAAGGTCAAAAGAGGATTGGGCAAAGACATATGTAATAGACTCAGGATTTGGACCTTTTGTCAGGAATAATAAGGATATCTTGCCAGATTGGTTTACTGACGCTATCCAATATTATAAACCCATGTTAAGAAATAACCTGGCACATGCCAAAATAATGCAGAGAGAAAGACTGGATAAGAAGGAGGGTAGGATACATGCCTGAATCTTGGGAAAAATGTGGATGTGGACGCGTAAACATGACTAAAGAAGAATACAGTATCCACTTCGAGGAGGCAGAATGGGAAGAGATGGATGATCGATTTAGAGATGGAAATATGTATGGAGAGAGAGGAGAAAATGTTTATCAAGTGCAAGAGCTCCCGCCTCCCCTTAGGCAAACAACTTTAGACGAATTCGGAGAATGATGATGAGACTATGCTAGTAGTAGAGAATTTTGTCGATTTACGAGAAGTACACCCTTTTGTCAAATGGGCAGGGGGAAAGGGTCAGTTATTGTCCGAGCTGAATAAAATGCGTCCAAGCCAATTTAATACATATTTTGAACCTTTTCTTGGCGGTGGTGCAATGTTTCTGCATTTGGCATCTAAAAACATGATTTCTGCTGCTTACCTTTCCGATACAAACGAGGAATTAATCAAGACGTATATAGTTGTCAGGGATAATGTTGATGAACTAATAGAAATTCTCAATCAACATCAAAAAGAATACAATAAAAATGCATCCGAATACTACTATAGATTAAGGGATTCAAAACCCAGAAATGACGTCGAAATAGCAGCCAGATTTATAGCACTTAATAAAACATGTTTTAATGGACTCTACAGGGTAAATCAAAATGGGAAGTTTAATGTACCAATGGGAGATTACAAAAAACCCCTGATTTGTGACAGTAGCAATCTCAAGAAGGTAAGTAGTGTGTTGAGACATTCTAAAGCAGAGATTCAATGTGTTGACTATAGAAAGATGTTAACAAAAGCAGAGACAAACGATTTTGTTTACTTGGACCCGCCATATGACCCTGTGAGCTATACCTCTAATTTTACTACTTATACA
>JASHSN010000085.1 GCA_030038695.1 Nitrososphaeraceae archaeon | reverse complement strand
TATAGTCTAGAAGTTCAGCCGCCGTCAAATCTATGACAGCATAGTCTGGCTATGGTGGATATACCAGTCTCTCTGTGTGCGGTGAAACGTGGATTCAAATCCAATTGATCTGATAACCTCGTCTTAAGCTAGTTACAGTAGATAGATAGATAAAATAATTATGTTTTCCATTGAAGAATGCTAATCTACCCTATTCTGAGAATGCTTATTGTGTGGTAGGGATTTGAAGATCCTAGCATGAGACGCGATTTGCAGTTGCCGTTCCTCCTTGCTGCATTCAGCACAATGCGCTATATGATAGCGTTGTAATAACGTCGAAATGCAATTTGGATCCATTGAACGTACGCATAAGTTTAAGTACTTAATGGTTGAAAAGTATTAACTTGACCACCACAGTCAGAAATATCGTCAATAGTGCTCGTGACCTCTCTAAAGATGGTATTTGGTTCCATGATTCTCACGGACGGTATATCCTTTTTCGCGGAGTAAATTTCGCATCACGCAGTAAACTACCGCCCTATCTTCCCATTGCTCCTCTGGGTAGGGATGTCATAGATCAACGCCGTCTGAAGGAAGAAATTGAATCGGTCAAAACGGAGTTAGACCTTCTAAAGAAACTCGGGTTTAATATTATTCGTTTGTTGATATCGTGGAAAGCCGTCGAACCCAAACCAAATCCAGATCTCAATGAACTTATGACTGAAGGCAGGGAATACCTTGTTCTCGTGAATCAAATAATTGATGAATTGTATAAACGAGATTTGTATATCATTTTAGATTTTCATCAGGACATAGCGCACGAAGTCTATGGTGGAGATGGTTTCCCGGATTGGGCGCTAGCAATAGACGAAAAACATAAGCGACCAAAGGCCTCAAATCTGAAGGATAGGAAATGGCAAACCGGGTACATAATAAACAAACTAGTGAGGCATACTCTTATTTCATTCTGGAAAAATGATCTTACTAATCAAGAGATTGGCCTGAAAAATTTTCCAGTAAGAACTCATCTTGAGAAGACCATAGGTCAGACAGTGAAGTTCTTTAAATCATTAAACGAAAGCCATGGTCATCCTGCTATTCTAGGTGTCGAGCCATTCAATGAACCCCATCCTGCCGGTATCCAGACTAAAGAATTCGAGGCAACCTTCCTATATCAATATTATCAGAATGTTGACTCAGAGATAAGAAAGTTTGACGATAAGATATTTTTATTCATTGAACCTCGTGTGGACTGGACCATGTCTTTTCAAGGAGGCGAAAAGTCTAACCTAGGGCCGTCCCCCTTTAATATACGACGTACTTTTAATCTAAATTTCATACGCAATGTTATGATCGAAGGGAAGATAGATCCAAAACAAATAGTTAGTGATTTGCCCTCTGATCGCGTGGCACTTGATAAAATAAGCGGACGTGGTGTGTTGTCATTTCATTATTACGATCCTATTGCCATAGCCCAATCATTTTTAAAAATTCCTGATAATATGTACAAATATACTCGTGAATGGCCTGACATTTTTGATCAATTAGTAGAAGCTGCTAGGAAACGTGAGCTTATACCATTTCTAACTGAATTCGGAGGAGTCCAAGATGCTGAACTAATCAATGATTACATCAACCTTCATTATGTTCAAATTGAGTCCTTTCTTCTCAATTCTACGTATTGGAATTACGATCTATACAACAGCTCTGAAGGGAAGGACAATTGGAATTTAGAAAACTTTTCGTTACTCGGACCAGGTAGAAGACCGAGAAATATGGATGTGATAGCTCGTCCTTATCCTCTTCGCAGCTCTGCAAGGCCCACATTCCTATCTTTTGACTTAGAGTCCAGATATTTTACACTTATTCTTGAAGGCAGTGTGGTAGAATCCCCCACAATTTTGTATATTCCCTTTGATATCCATTATTCGCCAGAATTTAGAGTATGGTCAACAAGTAGACAAATCGAATGGGATAGACAAAACCAGCTCCTTTACTGGTATCCAGCCAAAGACCAAACAGTTAATCAAATTGTTGTCGCTAAAGTAGGACGTAGTGATAGGATAGATGTTGAAAGGCTGCCTAAACCAGCCAGAGATTCGGCACAAAAAGCAACATTCGTATTTACGTTTCCATAGAGAAACGGCAAAGCTTTTTAGCTATACGGGCTATTATGGTGGATACTCAGGATGGGCTGGACGCCAATTCCATGGTGAAACCCGACGTTATATTGCCCTACCAATGGTGTCCAAATCCGTGCTGTAGGCCTAGCAGCCTGAACAGGGAAAATGACAAGACCAAGGACAGAGATCAAAAATGTGTAAATGGTCAGAAAAAGAAAACAGGGTATGCTATTTCCATTCCCAGATCTTTTCTGTAAAATTTCCTTCGGTATCAACGTCGGTCTCAAACAATCCAACAAGATTGTTAAGAAATGCTAGTTTCCCTGTAGACGAGGTACTAAAGAAGCCAGTTCCACGCCACCTTACGCCTGAAGGAGTGGCTTTTCCTATTCCCTCACCAGTAGAGACGACCATTTCTGTTTCTCCAGCCATCATTACTCCTTTTGCTTTCCCATGAATTACCCCTGGGGCGACTGGTTTTGCAACATAAGTCAAGTGTTGTTTGACCTGTGTTCCCTTAACCGTGCCCTCTATAGATACACTTGTTTCCATCGTTGGTCCTTCCACATCCAAGACCCTTTGGCTAACTACTTTACCTCTTAATTCTGCAATCTGTTCTCCTAACATATTTTCAGCATGATGATAGTTGGTATATAATATATCGTTTGGAGTAAGACGATATTGCAAGCATTCGACGCGCTTCTAAGGTGTAATATAGGGCTGAGTTTTCTCTCCCAACATGAGCAGCAGAACTCTCCTTCAGCCTGGAAAATGTCCACCTCTGGCTGACCACATCCAAGATTGAACAGCAAAGAGTTAATGCTATGTAAACAGGTTTGTCTTCGCTAGGTCTACAACTTCATCTCATTTGTCATTCAGCACCGCCTTTACCATATAGAGTGTGAAGCCCTTGATGGTTAGAAGAAGTGTCGGAAGAATTGCGTAAAATATTGTTAGTATGCGTTGCACCATTAAACAAGGCGGTAGCAGTACTATTGCAGTCGCCACAGCAGCAGACGAGACGTGATGATGATGAGGAAGAGAAGTAGCAATCAACGTTATTACTACCAACCCTCTTTGTATCATTTTATGCGTGAATTACCGCACTAGAACGTATCAACCACATGTCATTCTGATTGAAAGGGATCGATGTAGTTTGTAAGGGATCGATGCAGATTGAAAACACTTAAATTCAAACTCACAACAACAATTTGTGCATGTCTATTGAAGAAAACAAGCAAGTTGTTCGTCAATTTATTGATGAAATATTTAACCAAGTGAACGTCGAAAATATAGGTAAGTTTGTGACTCCCGACCTCGTTTATCATGCTACCGGCGAGGATATTTCTGGTATTGAAAATTTTAAAAAGTGGGTTTCATCAGATCATAGCATATTTCCTGATATCCATTTTACAATAATGGATAGCATAGCGGAATTTGGTAAGGTTGCTACAACTTGGATAGTGGAGGGTACGCATTCAAAGGACTTCCGTGGCATTCCGGCAACTCATAAAAAATTTGAAACTGTGGGAGTCAATATCTTTCATTTTGAAGGTAACAAGATAAAGGAAGCATGGACTGTTGTCGATGGACTCACTGCAGCATTACAGGTTGGAGCCGTTAAAACAGTATCTAATGAGACTGACTAGCATCCTCTGAACTGAGCCTGTTTTACAACAGATAGGTCTATATTTTCGATTTATTTCGACTGTCATTAGACGTAAGGTTGGCTGCCAGTCTTAAGTTGAATCTATTTTATGTTATACTTGCACTATCTATGTGAGGAGTCAGTATCAAAACGTACGATTGTACAGAAAGACAATATAGTTTATTATTAAGGAGACCATTTTTATGCTTACCAAGAGCAATAATGGGAAACTTTTTTCTTGTTAGTAGTTGATTGCTTTATCCTAATCTCAGTGTAATTTGGTCTATTTTTTTCATTAAGATTGGATTGTCTAGCGAACTCCTTTGTTTAAATTGTATCTTTTACAAACCAATTGGACTACATTTGGAGGCTATAAAACGTTATCATGGGCCTCAGTTTTTTCTGATCAAAACCGATGGAAAGAATTATGAGCTATTCAGAGTATGCAATGATACTTCGGATGTCATACTCTTTTCTCAGATTTTTGATTTGGAATACCCGCCAGGGAGTGGCTATGATTTGATAATAACAACGCCGGATCAGTCCAAAGTGCAAACTTATTTTAGCCGAGAAATAAAGAAAGTGAGGCAGCGTGAATGGGTTAGACTAACGAGCGCAAATGATAGAAAGCTCTATGGCAATAGAACTAGTTTCGTAGATGTTAGCTCGTATATGCCGGGTGGTGAAACTCCGGTTTGATTACACGCACTTCTGTGTTTACTACAGCTCCTCGAAGATTTCATAATATGCATTTGCAATCTTGTCTCTAAAAGTCTCTTTATACTTGTCCAATACCGTTTTCACAAGATTGTTGTTCACAGTACTATAAAGCTGGTATTCGGGTCCATAACTAATTGATATTATGCCAGCCTCAGAAAGCCTCTTTAGATGCCAAGACACTGTCGACTGTGCCTTTTTAGTGTGTTCGACCACCTCTCCAAATGTACATAGATGATGTTCCAGTATGAAAAATACAATTTGTCTTGCAACATTATTTCTGACACATCCTAGAATATGTGACTCGGACGTGGGGATATGAAGAGGATAATATCTGGTTCTTCTGCCGTCATGTCTATCGACTTTTACTTTATGTGATCTTTCAAGGATCTTTAGATGATATTGAAGTCCCCCATTTGTTAAACTAGTTAACCTTAGAAGCTCCCTATACCTTATACCTGGATTTCTCTCAATCTGTTTTAGAATTACGGATTTACTATCGGAGAACAACTCGGTATGCTCCTTCAAGTCCATTATTTCTCTACCCTCAAAACCCCCATTCCAAATAATGCTAACATGACCAATAAGAAAGTATATGGTAGCATCCTAATTGGCATAGGAAGCATTAGTTCACTACTACCGGGTATTATCTGAAGTAAAAATATAAGTTCAACCACCAGAAGCGAAAGGAACGCTACTGATGTATACAATATCTTTATGCTTCCTGTTCTCCTGTAGGTAAGAATAGACACTACTACAAGAAAAATCGATATTATGATACTTATTACATGGATAGAACTGCGGTAAACCAAATATGGTTGATTAATATGGGGAAGGATGGCTATTGGTACTAAGACAGCAGTACTCAATGCTGCTATTATAAGAAATAGCTTTGATTTACTAGCCCTGGGTATCTGTTTCATAGAGGTAGGTGATTTAGATGGTCGATATGGCCTATGAACAAAAGTGTAAATTGGCATAAATATCCTCAGCATTGAATGTACGGTCTGATTAGTCACTATTAACAAATAGGAACAGCCAACTATTATTATTTTTGTAGTACGTTCTAACAACGCATCACATATAATTACTTGGGTTTGAATATATTTCATATTCTCAGGCCTCAGCTAAAATGCCATGTACATTCTTCAACTTTACTATTGATACACCAGCATGCCATCGCCAATACCATCTTGTGCTTCATTTCACAAAGTTCTAGTATCTTATTTCTGCATTCCTTCGAATCAAGTCATAAAAATATAGTAGAAACTGTATACAGTGAAAACTATGATACAGCGCAGTAAGACCATTGAAAATCGAGGAGGGTATGGATCCGAGCGAAGTGAGGTTGCAATCTCATCTGACATGTCTCCCTTTGTTATATAGTTTGGCTCAATTGCATCAGCAAGTCCAGTGAGTCGAGCATAATCGTCTATATCAATTCGGGGGGCTTTTGGGTGTAAAAGAGCGTAATTCCGACTCTCCTGTTCTCACATGACGCGTTATAGTTCCTGGATAAGGCATATCTTCTTGTCTGCCGTCAGGAGTAATCGCTTGTATGGATGGGTTGAGTAGTCTCAATGTCATAGCGTACACCTGTTGGTCCTACGTCGGTTGGGGCGTTCGGGTCAGCGTGTGCATGCCACTCGGTGAATGGTGGTATGTTTTTGATAGGCTCTAGATACCTGGCAGTATAGTAACAGGGTAAAATAACTGATCAGAGAATCGTGGATGTGGAAGGGCCAACTATGGAAACAACTGTATCAATAGAGGGGTGCGTTTAAGGGAACGCCGTCAAACAAAACTTGACTTTTGTTGCAAAGCCAGTATCCCCGAGTAATTCATGGGAAAGCAAAAAGTAATGATGGCTGGAGAAACAGGAATGGTCGTCTCTACTGGTGAGGGAATAGAAAAAGCCACTCCTTCAGGCGTAAGGTGGCGTGGAACTGGCTTCTTTAGTACCTCGTCTACAGGGAAACTAGCATTTCTTAACAATCTTGTTGGATTGTTTGAGACCGACGTTGACACCATAATGTAGCCAAGGGCAACTCGCAAAGTGGGTGTTAATAAATGGACAATATTGACGCGGCTTAGGTGGGATCCTGTTCAACTCTTTGATGTTCTCTTGTTCATGTGTCAGCAGTAATAGTAGTAGTGGTGATAGTAGAAGCGGTGGTGGTCGTGGTGATAGACATGATGGTGATAGTAGATGATACAGGTATTGTATCCGCCGTAGTAGGGATATAGATATCCACCGGATCCACTGTATCTGAAATTGCCAAAATGACCAACGTGTCCCACACGAGCTATGTCTCCTCCACCGATATGAGATACGCCAATGCCTCCTCCACCGATATGAGATACGCCGGATCCGCCGCCTACGAAGCCTGGATGACTAGCACCGCCGACTCCACCTATCCTACCTCCGCCGATGGCTGCCAATGCTTGTTGGTTTCCAAGTATAGGGCCAATAGCATACAGTGATGTTACTGCAATGACCAAAGTGGTAAATGCCGTGGTTGTCTTTGATTTCATCATTTGTACACCCCTCTTCAACTATAAATAAAATGTCGTACATTCGACGAATGTACAACAAAGACCACGAAACTGCTAGAACGATTATCTTGTTAAATGTAATCGTTCTCTTTGCCGGCTACCAGTACGACCTCTAACACCGCTACTACTAAAGACTTATTGCCACCGAAGGCAAATCCATATCTACCTAAGCCGTTCACACCGAACGCAGCACCTAGCTCTATTTTAAAGAAAATCAACCATCTAACATGATTCGTTGCTTTCTCTGGTATCCAGCGAAAAGACGTGGGCAGAGTCAGCATCCTTCATGGTCGGAGCACTTGTCAAGCACCACATGTTAAAGGCCTATCGTATCATCTAGATGCTTCGAGATATTGACAGACTCAGACGGATTGTACAGGAGTATAGGATTATGAGGATGGATACGTTGAGACGCACATGGTATGTTTTCCAAAGTAGCAGTTAGTCGCCCATAAAACTACTATATACTTTGTCGTGCAAAAGTGTAATAATCAGCTCGCCGACCAATCAGCAATATGGGCCGTAGTGTTGTGCTTGCGCTCTGGCCATATTGTCTGTTTCCTCAGGGCAATCTGGCTTCTGCTTAAGCCTCCTAGACGGAGTTGCAAGTCCAACTTTACAGATAAACGATAAAACTTGTACCACTTTTTTCATTTTTCATCAATGATCTGCGATAGAAGATTAACAGCATCTTTTAATGAGATATCTATGCCACTCCTTTTCAGGCCGTTAAGGAGATCTTCAGCAGTGTATACTTTAACGTTATTTTTTGCTTCCAACCTTACCTTAAAAGCCTAGTTCAGTGATATATGCTTTAGCGAAGGTCATTGTTGATGGTAGTATGACCGGTCTTGGTTCCCCGCGCAAGAAGAAAATAATTGGCAGACTTTCGGTCGATGTTGTGAATCATTGTAACACGTAGGATAAAATAAAATGGTTTTAACAATTTACATGTTTTGTTAAAAAACAAAAAAAGAATAACGGCTTTACCACAGATTGGCCCAGCAGCCGCCGAAACCACACTCACAGCCGCCGCAACCTAAGCCTGGGAAACCGAAACCACCGAAGCCGTAGCTACCGTGAAAGCCTCGATGGAAGCCGAAGCCGTGGAAGTGGCCATGAAAGGCAACAGCCTGGTGAGTTGTTGCTAGGGGATCTGACGCATACATGGCTATCACTACTGCGATAGCTAAAGCGCTTAGAGTAAGTATTGTTTTTTTACGTGATATCATACTCATAGAATGTAATCTCTATTATTATTAGCTATGTATAATGATTACATTATACTTTTAGCTGCATGAAGTCGTAACAAGATGTAAATACAGATAGCATGGAGAATATGGTTTAATATCGCAATTACAACGAGCGAGTAATATGTCGCTATATCGTTCTTTATGCGTGTAATTTAAGATCATTTCTCGGTTCTTTACTATGCTTTATCTAAGAACAATATTATGGATGTTTTAAAATAACGCTCTTCTGTCCATTCCCATGATTGAAGATTGTCCGCCCTACTGTCGGAGATGAGATTGTTTAGATGATTACCAGAGTTGATACGGGCATATAAATGGTTGTTACTGGCAATGATTTTATCTCTAGTCATAACGTCTACAATGGCATTAACGGAGCCAGGAAATCATGCATACGCACAATCGATTATGCCTGAAAAGCGTCCCATTGGGGCGGAATAGGGGGCACTTTTCGTCAGCTGTGCTTACCAACCATGCCAAACGACACAGGACTCAATATATCTCGAACCCATACTCAAAAGAAAACTCCATAAAACTTCACCATAGCCGAAAAGCATGGTACATCATATGTATACGT
>JASHSN010000011.1 GCA_030038695.1 Nitrososphaeraceae archaeon | reverse complement strand
GCCGAAGCCGCCGCCGCTGCTGAATCCGAAGCCACCGTAGGTGTACGTGCCCCAGCCACCGTATGTAAAGCAGCCGCCGCCCCAGCAAGCATATGCTTGGTGGGTTGCAATTATAGGACTTGCAGCGAACACCAATATTGCCGCTACAACACCTATAATGCCGAATACGAAAAGAAGCCTAGTATTCATTATACTATGATATTCTTCTATTTATTTATACGTTAGAATACTTCTTTACACTTTTTCTATGTACAAACTAATTCTGTAGAGAGAATATATTTTATTTTTAATCGAAAATTCAGCTGGCGCTACTCTATCTATGTACTAAAAGATTCTATAGAATTCGAAACGCAATTTAGGTTCAATTCCAATATACTGAAAGATTGCACTATAATGTTAAGTAGTCTGATGTACTAAAAGATTGCACTAGAATATTAAGCAGTACAAATATAATATAATAGATTTCTATGATGAATGGCAAATATAGTCAGTCACCATCACCCTACAGAGTCAGGAAATAATACATCAAATCCCAATCCTTTAATCGATGTCAGGGGTGTATGATGCAAGAATGTGTAGCAGATGATGACGGGAATGTTCCAATGATGACTGAGGATTCCGACAGGGGATGATTAGAATGACTAGCCATACTTGGCTTGTAGTTGCAATATTGCTAGGAACGTTCGTGGGCACTCAATTTTATACGGATGTAGATGGACTGCCTGTTAAGAACCAAACGAAACCATTATGCACTAATGAATGTCCTGCAGAAGCTGATATGCCGCCTTTGTTAGTAGCACATCATTCTCATCTACCATTATGGAATTCTACGAGAGAATATGTGATGGTTCTTATTAGACCTGTTTACTCCGTAAGTCATTTACATTTATTAGGACATGCTTAATTTAGCTCTACCCTCAAGATTTATGCGTCCACTATTCCTTGATAGCCAATTATCTTACCAAATACGTCGCTAACGGAAATGCTCTTAAGGCGTTTATTTGAGACAGATTGGAATATGAGTTCAGTTGAAAATTTGAGAAAACTATGTAATTGTATTACAGCCTTGGCAGAAGAAGCAGAAAATATGCTAATGCGCTACTAGAAAACAGGTCAAGGTTTGAAACAGACCATTTATCGCTAGTTGCAAGCGAGATTTTTTGATTGTAACAGGCAAGCAATCCGAGGGATATGGTCGCTATTTAAAACCGGTTTTCTCATTTTTGCGACCATATGCCTTTTACTGACCAAACGGCCAGTTCTTCCATTACAGGTGTACCTATGTGGCAATAATATATACTGGAATAGTGAATATAATGTTTATTACGCGATATCTGAACGTTTAAAAAATAAATAGTTGTTTTGTTTTCTTTATGATAAGATTTCCTTATAAAGTGTGATTTCTATTATTCAGATATTAAATTTCATTATAAAGTGAGACGCTTCTTAACCACATTTGTCCTTGTACTTCAACTTCTAATCCCTGGTCATATGGTGGGCGATAGCAACTGTACCTAACGATATACGTGTGTTAGTATTCATTATTATGTAATATGCAACAGTAAATATATGAATATTCTGATATTACTATATTTCTTGTATAAATTAATCGTACTAAAGCAGAGATTGTAATTTGATTAATTAATACTAGATAATCGCATGATATTTATATCTGCGAATCAGGAGTTATCAAATCATTTGAAAGTGACTGGTTTCTACGTCTTTCTTACGTATATCTATCAAACCATTTTCTATCAAAATTGCCAAAGAGTAGGTTCTTGAGACTGCGTCATCATCGAAGTGATATTTTTTCTGTTATCGTAACGAACTTCTCATTCAGGTTTTGCTTCAGTATGTCAGGTCTACCTACGAGTCCTATTAGCTTCTGTTTATTGTCTACTACTGGGACTAATATAATATGCCTTTGAAGTATAATATCAATTACCGCGTTTATGTCTGTATCCTCATTGACTGTCACAGGATTTTGTGTCATTATGTCTATGGCTCTAAGACTGTCAAGGTTTTTGCCTTGTCTTATCGCCTGAAAGATATCTACTGCTGTGACTAGACCTATGAGTTTAATGTTATTGTCAACAACAGGTAAGCCGTTAAAATTTCCTATTAGAAGTTTAGTACCTACCTCCCTAGCAGTAGTATTCGCACGAGCAGCGACTATATTCCTTGGCATGATATCGGAGGCTTTCGTCATACATATAGTATCTCCTTTTATGACATTAAAAGTGTGTAGGCCTGGGTATGGCTAAGTGGGAATAATAATCCTGAAGTTGACGAATGTTTCTGTTTGCTTTAAGCTCCGACCATGGAAGCAGTTCAGAAACACCATGACAAAATTTGGTATCAAATGTGATTGGATTATAGAAGTTAAGACGACTAAATAGAATCTACATCTATGCACTAGTCCGACGGTAAAAATGTGCGGCTTTTGCCATAGATATCCTGAGAGATATCCTGGGTGCTGATTTACAATACTGATTTTATTAAACTTAGTAGGGAATCATTATCCACAGGTTTATGAATGACGTAATTTTCTTTGATGCTCGGATAATGTTTTCTTAAAATTTCGTAGTAGGTCCTATCTGCTGCTGTCAAAAAACAGATTCTAACTTTATCATCTAGTTTTTTCATTTCC
>JASHSN010000084.1 GCA_030038695.1 Nitrososphaeraceae archaeon | reverse complement strand
TTAGACAATGCAATTAAGTTTACCAAGAAAGGCACGATAAGAGTTACAGAAGAAATAGAGGATAGCGAAGCATTGGTTACTGTAAAGGATACAGGTCAGGGCATAGATCCTGAAATAATGCCCAGGTTGTTTACAAAGTTTGTTGCAAAATCTGAAAGAGGCACGGGACTAGGATTATTTATCTCAAGGAGCATTGTAGAAGCTCATGGCGGCAAGATTAGTGGTCAGAATAACTATTCTGACACTAATACTACAGGAGCTACCTTTACTTTTACTTTGCCATTAGGCAGGCCTGCGAGAGCAAAATTAGACGCCGGATAAAGTACTAGATGACATCAACGAAAACTAATTACAAACCATTATTGGGAGATGAAGTTTAGCATTAGCTGGATTCGAGAGGATTCATACGATATGGATAATTCCGTGTCGACATACGTACGTCAGTTTTTAATCATAGTACACTACTAACAGCCAGATACTCTCCGGTATAAACCTCTGCCAGAGTGTCCTTGACTCGTTTACTTGCTAAATTTTCTCCCATCTACTTCATCAAAGTAAATTGTTGCTGATTGAAGATCGTCGCTATGAAATTGTATATACCTACTCTTTTCTTTATCCGTATAGTCGTCTCCAAGCATATCACTTTCTCCCATCCACATAGTTTTTTGATGGGTGGGATTACCCCAGTGGATTACATATCATGCGATGAACTTGATTAAATACCGGCGCCAAGTCCATGATTGGTTGCTACCATATTTCTAGACAGACTTCTCAGCAAATCTTGGACAACTGCACTTTTTACTGCCTGAGTCACTAGTGGTTGCACCCAAATTAATTAAATTGCAAACGACGGGATACAAGTTTGAGTTATCATCGTCAATATCTTGCAAATCGTAGTCATCTTTGAGATCATCGTCAATAGACTCCTATGTCTCGCCTTTCAACACCTTTCAGTGGCAACCAGTGGATCGGTCTTAAAATCCTTACATACTAGGACTACCCATAATAGCATTGAGATAGAAAAATGGCAATACCTAGTAAAAGTATAGCCATATTTGTTGAGCAGATAAGGAGGGAAGAAAAATACATAAATTAACACTAGGGATGTTGATTCCGATACTGATATTAACAGCACCAGAAGCCTATGCCTTGACCCACGCAGAGCGATTTAATTTTGGATTTTCAGACGGAGGACAACAAGCAACAACAGATTTCCTAAATCACAGTCCATTTAACTCGGCTTGTGATCCGACCGGTGCTCATACTAGCGATGGCAAACATACTATTTACTACTGCGAGGGTTGGTTTAAGGGGTACAGTAGTACATGGACCAATCTCAATCAAGCTAGTCCTCGTCCTACTCCACAACCTGCACAGGAGCCCCCAAAACAAGCTGCGGAAGTCAAACTTTCACCAATTACGCCGCATATTAATCTGAACGTTTCTAGAACATCTGCCATTATCCGTGATGCCACCAATAATGCAACAATAAGCATTCATACAGTAAATACAATACAAGGGAGTAACAATAACGTACTAATCCAAGAGGAGCCAATCTTAAGAAAACTAATCATTGCAAATATTAATAACGCACTACTATTGGCAGAAGGAAGCGTGAAAGATAACATCCCTGTAAGTGTTAACACAAAAATCATAAACCAACTGGCGAATAGAGTTTCAACTACCCAAGGGATTGATTTTACAAAAGAGCTTCTTGCTACAGAGCTTGTTAACGCAATACATGCGATAAAAAGAAACGGGAACACACCGGTTGTGGTTGACAATCTAGCAACATGTACTCGCATTTCCCCTCCGACGAATCCGGCATGTGCTTTTACAGTAAATATCCGCAGTTAAGTCAGTATCCTACAGAGCAGAGATCGGGAAAGATCGCATAGACATTGTCAGTATGCATTTGAAGCCGGTCAGCTTACTGACTAGTTTCATTTCCAAACTTGTATCTGCTCTTGGACATCAACCGTCACCTATTCCAACTAATCCTCCACTTTTACCTGCTTTTGGATATCGCGCCTGTTTACCTCGACTCCGAAACCAATACGTTACCTACTGTTCGTCCTGGCAACCATTATACGCTCACTGGTCGCATACATAATTGAAGATAAGAAATTCTTAAGAATGGTTTGATACAAGAACAACATATGGTAATTAAGATCGACCTCGCCAAAGTCGTGAACACACACCAATACGAAGTGTTTATAAGTACTTTAGTAATTTTGAGGAATTGCCCAGGCGTCATCCCAATCAAGTTAAAAATTGTAAGCATAGAAGAAACAGGTTTAGTGTTTGAACAGGAAAGTTCCTTAATTGGCAAGAAAATCAGGTCTACCAATAAAGTTGTTCTGTACCCAGATCGAAATAGAATAGAGACCGAGGTTATAGACGGAGATGGTAAAGGAAGTAAAACAACAACTATATTTAGCCGTGCCAATGGCACCACTCGAATCAAAGTGGAAGGTGATCTTCACTTAGGTCGATTGGAACGCCTATTTAGTAAAGATGTAAAGAGTACTGCTGAAAAGTTGCTTAATGAAGACGTGAAAGTTATGGAGAGTGGTTTAAGTGAATAACACTTTGTGGCAGAACACAAACCGGAGATATGACTTTAGTGTCTATTTCGATCCTCATAAATAATAATCATCTTGTATGATTTCTTGCTTAACTTGTTCATACTCATCGTAATGAGTAGGGCAAAGCCCCAACATATCAGGGATACCTATCTTATTACACTCGTTAATGCGACATTTTTCGCATACTTCTGCTCCCAACGGTATCAGTCCATAATCACGATACGGTTGACCAAATGACAGATGAAGCATAGCATGATATAAGGTTTGTCATCTTGCAAATTCTCATAGTTTGATGAAGACGGCCAAGACCGGTGAAAAACAATATGAACTACAAGTGGATAACTCTGAGTAACACAACCATCGGCACAATAATGGCATCTCTGGACAGAAATATAGTTATCATAGCATTGCCTACAATTGCGTCAGACCTTCACACATCTTTTTTCACTCTGACGTGGATAGTCCTTGTGTACTGGCTTGTCACAGCATCTGTTCTGTTAAATTTTGGAAGGCTTTCGGATATGTTTGGCAGAGTCAAATTATACAATTTAGGTTTTGCGATCTTTACGTTAGGCTCAGGATTATGCAGTATTTCCCAATCTGGAGAACAATTGATATTGTTCAGAATTATCCAGGCGGTAGGTGCAGCATTTCTTTTCTCAAATAGTGCCGCTATTATTACTGATACCTTCCCTGAGAACGAAAGAGCTAAAGCATTAGGACTGAATCAGACCGCTATAGTCGTAGGATCTGTAGTAGGACTCGTGTTTGGCGGATTCCTGGCCACTTACTTGGGTTGGAGATCGATTTTCTGGATTAATCTACCTATAGGGATATTCGCTACCATTTGGTCTCACGCTAAGTTGAAGGAATTAGGAACTATTACAAAGGAAAAAATAGATTGGCTTGGGAATGCTACATTCGCCACAGGATTATTTTTGATTCTACTAGGCGTGACTTTTAGTGCTTTTAAATTTATCAATCTATTTGTAAGTCTCTTAACAATTGCTGCGGGCACGTCTCTGATCGTATTATTCGCATTTATAGAGAGAAGAGTAGATAGGCCAATGTTCGATCTATCATTATTCAAAATTAGGGTTTTCACTGGGGGAAATATTGCAATATTTATTAATGCTCTCACACGGGGGACATTTACTTTGATCATGTCATTTTATCTTCAGGGCCCATCGATGAAACTTGATGCACTCAATGCAGGGATTTATCTAATTCCGGTCTCTATCGCATTGGCTGCCTTCGCACCTTTAAGCGGATGGTTGTATGATAAATACAAATTACGTATGTCTGCAGCTTTGGGTTTGCTGATATCATCCGTCGGATTCTTCTTGCTAGCTAGAATTGGAACAACATCTTCCTTTTATCAGATTGTGGTGCCACTTTTTCTTGTAGGGGCAGGTATGGGAATATTCGCCTCACCAAACAGAGCGTCGATTATGACATCGGTGCCTATTTACAGGAGAGGCGCGTCGGCAGGAATTAGCACTAGTTTCGTTATGACAGGAAATGCATTCAGTATCGGCTTAGTTTTCTTGGTAATGACCAATGTTATACCTCTACATGCTGCAGAGCAGTTATTTTCAAGCTCTTTCGGGAGGTCATCGCAATTCTCTACTGCTTTGGTAGTAAAATTTCTGACCTCCGTGCGTTTGATCTTCTTTGTTTCAGCAATTATGATGTTAGTTTCAGTCATACCTTCGGTGGTTAAATGGAGTGTGAAATCAAAGTGATAACTCAAGTATCATAATTTAGGCCAACTGTTTATACGAAGATAAACTCTACATTGTCAAAGTAAAGGCTTTCCTTCTTCTGAAGAGACTTCGTGCTTCCGAAAGTTGTATCTACTCTATATGATTGATTCTATGGGAACAGATGACAAACACGATATCGCAAAAAATCTAATCGAGCAAGAAATCAACGCCGTAACGAGGATGCCAACCTGAGTCAAGGAATCCACGCTACGAAAGATATAGTTTGTAGCTACAAACTACGAAAGATATAAAAGTTTTTAACCTAGTGTCTGCAATTCCCGCGATAGATACCATCTGACATGCCCAACATTATCAACAATACTGACTTGGACAAGATATTTCAGACCGTTGCAAATGGGAAGAAAGACAAGGAAAGTCTAAGAAGACCAGTCAAGTTGAAAGGAGAGTGGAATCTGGACCCAACCAAAGGATATCAATTTAGAACTGAATTATCCTTCGAGAAAGGAAAAGGAGTAATCGAGATAGACTCACCATCATTTCTAGGGGGCAATGGAAATAAGCTTGGGCCGATGGCATATTGTGTGGCCGGTATTACTTCATGTTTTATAGCCACCTTTACAAGTCTTGCAGCAACTCAAGGAATAAACCTTACAAAGCTTACTGTGAATACAGAATGTATGATTAATTTCGCAAAGACATTCAATATAGCTGACGAACCTATAACAGAGGGCATTAGCTTCGAGATAGATGCTGAAAGCAATAATGCAGACAAAAAGAAACTTCAAGAAGTCGTTAAAATGGCAGAAGAAAGGTGTCCTGCTATGTATAGTATGTCGCATGTGATAAAGACTAATGCTCAGATAAGGTGAAAGCTACTAAGCATTACGTGGATGGAGACGGCGCCTTTAGATTGTGGAAACAGGTCTTCTCCCGTCTGATGATTTATCCACTCTCTAATTTTCGTACCCTAGTCTGAAGTTGGAAAGTCTGGTGCCCCATATACTTTCTGATATCCATTTGATAAAAAACCCGTTCATACTGTAAATGTCAAGAGCAAAACTGACATCATACCCAAGCTAGTTAAGCCTC
>JASHSN010000083.1 GCA_030038695.1 Nitrososphaeraceae archaeon | reverse complement strand
CTTGGAATGGGCACAGCATTCTTAAAGGTTTGGACAGTAGGGTTGACGGTAGACGTAATACAAGAAACTCCGTTGGTCGGATTGCTCAGCATCTGGAAGAGATGCGTAGATACAAGGCCGGAACCTGAGCCGCTTGGAATCTGAACGGTTTTACCAAGCAATTGAATAGCAAACATAGAAGGGATGCAAGAAACTCGGTTGGCCGGATTGGGGACAGAATTACTAACAGTCTGGAAGACACGCGTAGATAGACCGGGACCGGAACCTGAGCCACTTGGAATGGGCACAGCATTCTTAAAGGTTTGGACAGTAGGGTTAGAGGTAATACAAGGAACGAGGTTGTTCGGATTGGGGACGGGCTTGCCCAGCATCCGGAATTGTTTGTAGGTGATTACGGGTATGCGTATAGGTGTTTGGGAGACGACCTTTGAGTATAAATTTGAAGTCGAGATTCTACTGGTTGCTAACTCGTGAACGATGAGTTTTAGATGTTCATGTCTTTCATTGATGTCTTTATGATTTATCGCTTGAATAGGACCACTAGCCAGAGGTTTCGCACTATCTACTGCTGTCGAATTCTGTGCCAACGCCTGATGTAAAGTCGAATTTACCATCGAATTGGGCCATATTAGTAAAGACACCATTATAACGAAAAGAAGGAATGAACAAGATTGAAAAGAATTGTTATACATTATAACACCTTTTTTATCATGATTACTACAGACTTGTCCTAAGATGTTAAACCAGATCCTGATCCCATATGATCAAATCTGCAAATTTCCATGAAATAATAAGGTTGATCTGAATATATTAAATTTGTCTAATAGTTTTTACGTACATTTTTAGTGAAATTGCCATATAGTACAAAAATATTACAGCTATTTCTAAACACGCCTTTTGAAAAAATACTACGCATACTAGTTGGAGAAGTGTTTCCTGGTACAATGTCCTACAGTATGGGCAGTGGTCCTGTTAAACTACTAAGATCGCAGATGGACCATTTCATGAACCGTCGGTCTCTGCTCTTATCCACCTATCATATGGAGTTAGCTACCACCCTCCTGTGACACACCCTATGCTCCCCCTTCCAACGCTCGAGAATTGCATTAGTAATTAGCCGTAATAGTGAAATTCGACCCGTCTCTTCTTCCTCTTCTCCTTTCTGAAGTAACTTCGCAGCTATAGCATTATGGTCTTAAATTCTAAATATTTGTCAAAACTAAATCGAAATCGATCGCTCGAAAATAACGCACGCAACACAGCTTTCAAAAAGTTAAAAACCTATCAAAAGCCCTAAAAATCATGACAAAGCTTGATGGAAAAACTGCAATCATCACCGGCGGAAACAGCGGTATAGGACTCGCCACGGCACAACGATTCGTCGCAGAGGGTGCCTATGTTTTCATCACCGGTCGCCGCCAAATCGAACTTGATGCGGCAGCAAGACAGATCGGCAAAAACGTCACTGGCGTTCAGGGTGACGTCTCAAATCTCGCAGACCTTGATAGGTTGTATGCTCTCGTGAAGGAACAGAAGCGCCGTATTGATGTTCTGTTCGCCAACGCCGGTGTTGGAGAATTCGCAACGTTGGCTAAAATTACCGAAGAGCACTTTGACAAAACATTTGGCATCAACGTCAAGGGGCTTTTGTTCACTGTGCAAAAAGCGCTTCCGCTGATTAGGGATGGGGGCTCGATCATTTTAACCTGTTCAACTGCTGCTTCCAAAGGAATCGAAGGATTCAGTGTTTACAGCGCAACCAAAGCAGCGATACGCTCGTTCGCGCGTTCCTGGGCAGTCGATCTAAAACAACGCAAGATCCGCGTCAACGCCATCAGCCCTGGCCCTATCGACACCCCGGCGTCACGCCAAAGTCTCAGTGGCCTGGTTCAGAGTGAGCAACAGAAGGAGCAAGTGAGGAAGAGACTTGTGAGCACTGTCCCGTTGGGTCGAATGGGGAGTCCTGACGAAGTAGCAAAAGTCGCCTCATTCCTAGCATCGGATGAAAGCAGTTATGTGACAGGTATAGAACTCTTCGTCGATGGGGGTCAAGCACAGATCTAGTTGCTCCTTTAGTAGTGTCTGCCTGTGAGCATGACAATTTCTGAGGTAGTTATGAGGAGAGGATAAGATGATAAGATGAAAGAGTCGTATCAAAAAATAAATTCAGACTCTTGTAAACAGTGATGATCACAAGGCTTCAATATGTGTATATTTGGATAAGGGGTTTCGAAAAAAGGAGTATGACATATTCAACAGTCATCTGACTCGGCGCGGTTACATCAATCTAATTTTCTCCTAAGATAATTTAAATATGCCTTATGAGATTTTCGGCTATGGCCAAAGTACAACACTATAGAGGACTCAACACCAATCTCGATAATTTATACAATAGCGTAAAGCAGGTATTGCAAGATCAAAAAGAGCTACGAATTGTATCCGAGTATAAAGGCCTTCTAAATAGCATTCCACTGAGGAGTGTTGTAGCAGTGAATACATCTCCAAAGGTATGGGCAGGATCTTTACGCGAAATACATTTCTCTATTACAGGTAATCCTGACGATTACGCTGTAGAAGTTGCTTCTGGAGCCTGGTTCGGTAGCCTTATTTGGCCAGGTGCAGTAGGTCTTGTATTAGGCGGACCCGTGGGTCTTGCCGCAGGTGTAGCTGTTGGTGGAATAATGGCTTATGAGTTTGAGAAACATATCTGGGAGAAAGTATTGGAAGTCGTAAAGAGAGACAGTGCAGTCCATCCGACTATAGATTCGGTTAATCATTATAATGATTGAGATTGGTGGGGGACAACGAAATTGTTGTGTCTGTCGATTGCGGCATAACATATCACTACGCACGCAGAAATCCTACTGAATTCTTGACAAGACCACATTAATCTCTGCTAGGGATTCTTAGAGTACTTTTGTATTGGTATTACTGATATAGTCATTCATCAATATCGAATTAAACTGAAATTTACCTTTGGTAGGTGAATTACAATGAGGGTAAAGAGTGATATGAAATTCTTAATCTCATATATGCCGTATTCCCACTACCTGGATTGACGTATGCCTTCCATGTTGAATCCAAGCTTTTTCAATTCAGCACCGATGGCTGACAACATCTGTTTAGAATGAGTATCAATTGATGCAGAACTATTCTGAGTGACTTGAGTTATCCATTTACCAAGACCATATATGAGACTGCTGTCGTTCAATAGCCCTTTATTAATGATTTTCAGTTCCGAAGATGCTCCCATAGTATTCCCTTTAGCTAGATCGTGACTTGTTGCGTTAATGTGATCTTCTAAATCGTGTACTCCGAAAAAGGATGCTACCTGCTTCAGGAACCCTATACCTCCTTTTGCAGTCTGTTTTACTACGTTCTGTCCTCCTGCTACGATTTGATCATTAATAATTTTTAATGCTGCTCCCAGGTGTCCACCAACAGTTGTTTGCGCTGTTGCATACTTTGTAACACTTGTAATTGCCGTAAGCAAAGCTGCAGATATGAGCAATCCCACAACAAGGATTGCAGATTTGCTTGTTTTTAGCATATAGGATTCTCAGAGATAAATTATATAAGGTTAAAGAACAGAGAATATAGAACCTTGCATTATAGTTGGAAGCATAAACAAGTATACCCAATAGCTAGAAGCCTGGGTTCAAGATCCTTATGGTCGTATCCTATGCCAACAGTATTTGACCCCTGGGATGAATATCAAATGTAGATTCTGCCTAGAGAGTTTTATTCTTAAAATTGCATTGCCGTTTTCGTTAGCTCCAGTGCAGATGCTCACAATATCCCGATTTCCTGCTCTACCCCAGGTCCACCTCGCCTTACTTGGGGTATACCGTTAATTGTGATCTGGAATGAGGCGAATTCAAAGGATGATATATAAATATCAGGCTGCCTATCCATGTGTTAAATTTGTCGCACTATATCTTACTCATAAATTGGACGGAGCAAGGGATTAACAGGATCAAAGATTCTTCAGATCGTTTCAGTTCCTTCAAAGCATCAGTAGAAAAAGCAGGTGGAAAAATGATTGGAGGTTACTATACCTTTGGAGAATATGATGTTGTAGTAATTATAGAGGCTCCAAATGATGAAACAGTAATGTCTTTGATGCTCAAAGTTGGGTCAGCTGGAAATGTAAGAACTAAAACCTTGAAAGCATTTACTGCTGAGGAAGGAATTAAGATTATCAAGGACCTTGAATGACATTTTCAATAAGAGAAGACAGATAATTAAAGAAGTCATATGACTACTGATCGTACGCTATCGATATCAACGGTTACTTACACCATCAAGGCCCCGTTGGAGAAGGTGAATATCGCAGATTGGCTGTTCAACCTTCCTGACGCAGAGTATCAACGGTGCTCTCCCGCACACATTGCAGCAGGCCATACTACTAGTGATGATGGACGCCGAATGTCGATCAATGTTGAGACAATTGGCGAGGCACTCATGGTTCAACATTCTGTTGGACAAGTCTTAGAGCCGCACTTTTGCCGCTTGACTTCTATCTCTGATGCCATCACGAT
>JASHSN010000082.1 GCA_030038695.1 Nitrososphaeraceae archaeon | reverse complement strand
AATTATTCGATCAAAAGTAGTCTGCATTTTTCCTTCCTGTTGCAAAATTTGTAGTTGAAATTCCATCGTGTTTGTATTCCTATGTAACTAACACGCGAGTCGCTTCAGTGCTTTTCTTCGTTGTGCAGCCGAGCTGATGCCTACTACTCTTAATACAAAGTCATCCACATATTATTCGTCATAATTTCTATCGAGTTGTTTATAAGGGAGCAGGTGTGTAAGGCCCATATGAGTCTTGCACATGACAAGTGGCAAAACCTGAAAACCGTCGAAGGCGTTGACGGAGGCGGAGAATATAATATAGTGAATCCGCACTCCATGTACCTGGGAAAGTCATATAGTGACTACGCGATTGATTGGTTTAACTGGCTTCTGTCGGCCAATTATAATGACCGGAATTCCGGACCAGTTGTATTCCTGACTTCAAAAGGAATACCGGATAAGAGTACTCCAGCCGGTCGCAACCTCTTCGATCTTTTGGGAGTAAGTGGATATACATCAAGTGCAACAAACTCTCCAGCAGTTGATCCTAATGCTTATCCTCCTACTTTGTATATCAACCAGCCGCATATTAGAATTGGTAGTAATAGATTACAGATTTTTGAGGATCAAGCCGTGTTTGTACCAATTGTTACCAGTTATGATATTGCAGATGCCCCATACAAAGACTGGGGATACATGCAGGACAATTCAGGAATGATGATAGATAATGGTGACAATCCTCCAGACGCTATCCAGCTCACTATTAATAATGAATCCATTGTATTACCTCCAGATTTACCAATGACCGAGTTTAGGGTCGCCACCCCTATTTTCATGACAGTTGTCCCTGACGCACCTTATGGAACTTCACTAAAGGATTTCTTAGAGGAGAGTCCGATTTCACCTGGTTCCTATCCATCTATGGTTAATGGCTATTTTATCATGCTCAAATTGAAGGAGGGTAGATATTGGGTACATTCTTGGGCAAGCGCTGGACGTGAGATCAGAGGGCCTTATTTTTCGGAATTACTTTACCAGATAGAGGTAAGCGTAAGACCTAGGTGTGTACCACATCACAGGATAACTGTTACACGACCAGCACAATTCCAAGGTGTTGCCAATCTTCTTGCGATCAAAATGAAAGCAGATGGACAATTGACAAACCCTGAAGCTGAACGTTTTAAGTTGATCCAAGATGATGTAAACAAGAACATAAGTCAGTCGAATGAGTCTAGTGTAAAGGGAAGCTAGTTGCATACAAGACTGTTAAAACTAGCCATGACGACGATAACATGAACTAAAAACGGCGAAAGACTCTGCAAACTTGAGGCACGATGGCATAGTCAGGAGCTGATTCTAAACCGCTGAGGTACCAATGAGTTCGCAGATTCCTCTCGATATATTATTCCAAACTAATTTTTCTTCCCTATCCTTTAAAAAACCTTCTAATTCATTAAATTCAGTTACTCTTTTAATCAGTTCCCAACGAAAAAGATAATAGGGACTCAATTCTATCTGGGATTATGTTCAAAATAATCTTGCTTACGCGTGCGATAATCAAGGGAGATATCACCTTAAGTAAAAAATCCTTCTTTCGTGGTCATCAGTAGGATCTGCTTCTGTTAATCAGAAGTATTGATATTGGTCCGGCCATATGCCATGTACAACGAAGTATTCCTTTGACGCAGGCTGTGCAGGGAAAGTGTAATACTGGCAGCTTTATTATCAGGATCGTGATACCATTCATCATTAGAAATCCAAGTTAATCCATCATCACGGCTTTACCTCTATTCGATAATTTGCACCTGAATTTAGCTTTCCATATTCACAAGAGCCTTCGAAATGAATAATATGTTGACCTATATTCAGTGGCTTCAAAAAGACCCAATATCCGTCAGATGAAGCATAAGTACTCCCCCTGCCATTGACGCTGAATATATTGTCTGCATCTATTTGTAATTCAAATACAGATGGATCTGATTTAACACGCTGTGGAGGTATCTCAGATCCATTCAGAAAGCATTCTTCTTTAATAATGGTATCTTCGTCTCTTTTAACACGTTCAAGAAGTTGTTGATGCGTATTTAGTTCTGGATATTCTAAAGGGTTAGCTTCACAATTAATTACTGGAAATAGAATTGGTTTGCCAGCCGGTATCGTGCAAAATCGATTTGGAAGATTTCTGTCTTCATCGGCCACCTTTCCAGCCAAGAACCACACTTCTTTAGATGGATTATTAATATTCGTATGTTCTCCGGTTTTGTCTACAGCAGGGTTGATGGCTTTTGGTGTTGATAAACACCACCGCCACCACTTTACAGTCCAACGACCATAAGTCTCACCATACGGTGAAGAGTCAGCTGTGAAGTACGGTAATTCGTCGAGAGTCAATTTACTTGCTATCGATTAAATGTATCACATCGTTGAGTTAATAACTGTAACTACCTCCTAAAATGAATTGATTATCACAATGAAAACCCTTTGGTTTATTCCTGTCAGACAAGCAGATGAACATATGATTGCTGTCCCGGTTTCAGGAGGATTCTCGTTATTACTTGTTGTACTTCCAGACATGGTTGACAAAATCATGTACCCACATGCCTGACACTTTTTGTCT
>JASHSN010000010.1 GCA_030038695.1 Nitrososphaeraceae archaeon | reverse complement strand
AGTCCTGTCGTAGCATTGTCAGAATTTAAACCGAATTTCTATGACCTCCTTTTGGTCGACATCAACATGCCACGCATGAACGGATTTTAATTGGTTGAGAAAATATTGGCTATCGATATCAATGTCAGAGTTTGTTTCATGTCTTCTGGAGAAATAAACCGCGAGGCGCTACGAGAGATATATCCAGCTTTAAGTTTGGGATGTTTTATCAAAAAGCCAGTCACCATGGACTACTTGATCAATCGAATTAGATCAGAATTGGATTAGGCGTTCACTTCAGTACTGTGGATGGTATGGCATTGCTGCTGGAATCGTATCTAACAAATATGTCTCAAAGGGAGTTACTCTTATTGGCGTCCTTCCAATATTTCGGTCTAATCTTGTCATTACAGATAACAAATAAAGAGCTGTCTTCTTTTTGAATTATTAATGGTAAAATGTAGTAAATGTGGTAACGAAGCTGAAGGGACTGCGGAGCACGGTGAGCATTTAAAAGCAACCAAACACCTGCCAGCACACTCACAACCCGAACACACCGAGTATACGGCGTATCAGGACCAACGAATGACGGAGATAGAAAAAAGACTGGATAAATTGGAAGGAAAATAGTCATACCTTCATGATATGTCCATGCTGACACAACGATAAGACCGTTATTTAATAAGCATTAAAAGAGCAGGCACAGACAGCCACATAAGAGAAGCACTCAATTAAGCAGAGTACATTGCAAACGAATGCAACCTAGGCTGTGCGAGGATTGGATCTAAAACAACTAGATATATGCAGTGTCGTACCAATTTATACTGTGAAGCTATACGATGCTGTTTGGTTGGGTACTGGCGTTATTGTGTTCGTTGCGGTAGCAACCAAGACTCGGATAATCCAGAACGCTCTAGGCAAGATCAAAGGTCAGGGTTATTCCTATGGCTATACACCGTACTACGGCTACGGATATGGATACGCTCCAAGCCTTGTCAGGCAGCCGGATTTTAGACCAATAATCGGTGATATGTCGTCATACGGATTTGACCCACTAATTCAAGAGCCATATCCATCTCAGATTCTCAGTTCATATAATCCAGTAGGGCAGCAGCAACAGGGTGAACCACTCATTTCAGAACCGTACCCCTCACACATTTTGCACCAGTATATCCCACCACGGCATCAACCACACGCTGTACAACAACATCATGAAGAAGAAGAAAAACAGCCAGTAACACCACCACCATTCGATAACTATGCCGATTACAAGAGGAACGTCGCAAGTCAACCACCGCCACCGCCTGCCCAACAATACCCACTCCCGAACCAACATCTGTGCACCGGAGAACGTAAGTCCGGCACATGCGACTCGCAAGGGTTTTGTATAGATTCCGGATGTGGTTCTGTCATCAGAGGCGGTTCTCAATGTAAACAACGCAAGCATAAGAAAAACAACATTCATCCAACGACACCAGAAGAAAATAGGCAATACCACCAATATCCTGAGTACCCAGCAGCGTCTCCTAGCAGTTCAGGTCAAGGAGGAGGGGCTCGAGGCAACTATGCAGGTGACATAGACAAGGTGACTAAAGATCCTTATGGTGATAATGCCGATCCTAATGGATGTTATAGTGGACGTAGAACGTCAGGACCAAATGTGTGGACATGCAGAAATGTAATAGGCGAACAGAGAAGCAAAATGAATATGCAGGACTATCTACACGGTTCTGGAAACTACAAGATAGTTGGGCATTATACTCTGGGCGATGATATGCACCAGACTGGTGGCGGCGATAGTACGGTAATTACAACTGGTGGGTCAGGATCGCATAATCCAGGTGACAGCGACGATAGATATGGTGGATATCATGGGTCCATAAACATTGGTTTCCATAACAAAAATGGTAAAATGTTCGCGTCCGTAGAACACTGGCCAGATATGAAAGGTGGAAAAGGCACCTACATTTGTTCTGATGACTCTAGCGACCATCCCCTTCTTGGTGCTTGTGGCGCTCCGGAAGGAATAGTGCCGACCAATGATGATGGATCTGGTCATGAAACTGCATACAATACACAGGGAACTCTAACAGCTCAACACTACAATGGCCAATGGACGGCATACGTAAACGGTACTCCGGCATTTTCGTTATAAGATGATCAGGTTCACCAGATGGATAGTTCTATCGATCCAGCAGGGGAATGGAATAGAGTAGCGAGGGGAAGAACTGATAACAACGAGGGTTCATGGAATATGCAAGTTTACAATCTTGATGGTGGCTCTTATGGCGGCGATTTGTATTATGAAGAAAATCCCTACTAACTACTCGGCTTCAGAAGTATATTCAGCTTCCCATCCAGCCTTATACCCCATACAGTATTCTTGACTATGACCTGCAGGACAACCAGGGCCCAGGTCGAAACTCTCACCTTGGCCATAAGCACCCCCACTCACCTTTCTTTCTGCTGCTGCCACATCGTGGAACCCTTGTTTGTAATCGTTACCCTGTCCTATTGTCGCATATGCTAGTTGTGTTCCTATTGACGAACCCCCCAATACCAAGACCAGTGGGACGACATAACAGATTTTATTGTGCATAAGAGTCA
>JASHSN010000081.1 GCA_030038695.1 Nitrososphaeraceae archaeon | reverse complement strand
TGGTAGGTTGGTCTGCGCTTTAGAGCGCACACCCGTTCCTGCGTTCTCGTTATATTTAAATCAACAATTTGTATACGCAGTTCAGACGGATATTATAGATGGGAGACCCGTGATCTATTTTGTAAAAAGTGAAGAAATGAAATATGGCCAATATATGGCATACAGGATCACAGGTACGACAGAGGAAGTTTGTGTGGTCGAGTCAGTAATGAATCCGAGCTTCATTTACACACCGATTATCAATGTTGATAAGTTCCCACCTACGCTCACAAAAAAAGCGCGACTAAATAAAAAATCAGGTTATATATCAATCAGGCTACGAGACCTCTCCAGCCTTGCAAAAGTCGGTGCCTACAAGACTATATACGACGAACCACCGTTACCGCTGCTGATCTTTAAGGACAAAACGAAGTTCGTGGTTGGGTCGGCTATCAGTTTAATCGAATCTGATACGTTATCTTATTTTTACTACGTTATTCTTGATGAAGAACCAGCTAATTCTTTTTTGCGATACTCCAGTCAAAAGGTAGAACAACCCTCCTTTTCGAACAGGGTAGACGAACATGGTTACGTCTATCTGAAGTTAATTAGACTCGCATCTAGCCATCCTTTGGTGAAGATTTGTGGTTAACTCGCGTGCGTTCAGTCAGAGGATGACAGAAGTATCTAGTATCAAAGGAAGCCGAATAATTCTTGCACTAGACTTTACGCATAGAACTAATTTGAGGTCCGCTTTAAAGGCAATTTCTCTTCTGGAAAGGTACATCTGTGCTATCAAAATGAATTTTCATTTGATATTGCCATTTTCATGCTACGAGCTCTCCGAAGTAAATCGACTAGTGCATACTTATGGCTTGCAATCTGTCGCGGATATTAAATTAAATGACATTCCAACGACTAATAAGATCGCCATATCTCATCTTTTGCGCATGGGATTCGATGCAGTGACCGTTAATCCTTTTATCGGTGCGGTAGGATTGAGAGATGTAGTAGTACATGCACACAGATTGAAAGGCGGCATAATTGCTTTGGTATATATGAGTCATGTCGGAGCACCGGTAGGATTCGGCATCAACTTCATAGATAGCAACAAGCAGGTTACATCGTTATATCAAAAGTTCTTCCAAGACGCAATAGCATGTGGCGTGGACGGAGTCGTTATAGGCGCAAATCGACTTGAGATTTTAAGAGAAGTCTCTCTCAAAGGGTCTGGCATTCCTATTTATTCACCAGGTGTAGGTAAACAGGGTGGTAGCATAAGATATGCGGCTAAGAATGGTGCGGATTATTTTATCATTGGACGATCAATTATTGGATCGAAGGACCCGGTGAAAGCTGCAAAAAGGTTACAACATCAACTTAGTCTTAATAATGCAACTCCGATACTATAACTCAGGATGCTTGAAAAAGACAGAGAATCAACGAAGCGTAAGGAAGTGATTTCCAAAGCGTTGGAGCATCCTAATATAACTCAATGATCAGCATTAAGATAATTAAATTAATTAACAAGCAGAGTCATTGGAAGGGTATATAGTATTCATGGGTGTTCAGAATGCCTAGTGTTGATAGCTATACCAAGGGTTTGCCACAAAGTGAAGTAGGATTATCTAGAGCGGCCTCGCCAGAATCAACGCATAGCAGAATACTGGTTTTATGCGTAGATCGAGATGACGATATCGGCTCTAAAGGAGGCATTGAAACGCCCGTTGTCGGAAGAGATCCATGTATTAATGCGGGCGTGAGACTAGCGATCGAAGATCCTGAAGATCCAGATGCCAACGCAATCTTTGGGGCAGTTAAAACATATGAGGAACTCACTGCCAAAGGATACACGTCACAGGTTGCCATTGTGGCAGGCAAATATAATCGCGGCATCGAAGCAGACGAGAAAATAAGCTTAGAGGTCAGGAATATCCTTGGTGAATATATGGCAGACGCGGCCGTGCTTGTATCCGACGGAGAAGACGATGAGACTATTGTACCTGTGATTCAAGGCATGGTTCCAGTCATTTCTATCCAGCGGATAATAATTAAACATAGCAGAAGCGTCGAATATTCGTACGCTGTTTTAGGAAGGTACATAAAAATGCTTGCTTATGACCCTCGTTATTCGAAATTCTTCTTGGGAGTTCCAGGGGCACTCCTAGTTGCAACAAGTCTTGCTAGCTTTTTCGGGTTAACTAAAGAGGCTCTGGCCTTAGTGTTCATTATTTTGGGCGCTGCCTTCATCATTAGAGCATTTGACATAGATAAAGCGCTAAGTTCTCTTGGCAGACCTACACCAACTGGTTTTATTCGAATTTTTTCCACATTCGCTGGAATATTGATAATTGTAGTCTCTATAGTAAATGGTATATCCAGTATTCCTAATGAAGCTATTGTTCCGAACATGACCGCGTTACATACTATAACCAACAGAGTCATAGTTGGAAGTTTTGTACATGGTACCATCACGCTCCTTTGGATTGGCATAGCAACTATCCTAGCCGGGTCGCTTCTGAGTAACTGGTTCAAAGGTAGTATCTTGACGATGTCTGATATTTTGCGTCTAGTGGTGTTAGCATTACTGTATATTCCCATCCTACAATTTACATCCGTGTTGACTGAACGAACTAATCCGTTCAGCTTAATTTCTTCGCTGTTAATAGGATTGGCCATAACACTAGTCGCCGCGACATTTTTGTTCCAATATTTCAAAAACAGGAAGGGGGGAGAAGTTCTTAAGCATTAATCTTCTAAATTTTTTATCTAATTATTTCAAAACAGTAAAATCGTGTCGAACGCCAACGCTTTTGTATATAGATGCTAATTCAAGATATCGGTAGTAGAGCTCTTGCGGATAGCTTATTTAAGCGCAGCTGGCTCTACAGTCTATATGAACGACGACTAGAGTCTCAAATTCTAAAAAACTCACTTCCCAATCATATTGCCATCATATTAGACGGAAACAGACGATGGGCAAAGTATAACTTGATGGGAGTAGGACGTGGTCATTTCAGGGGGGCAGATAAAGCTGAGGAATTACTGAATTGGATTCATGATTTAGGTATTAAAATTACTACTTTATACGTTCTGTCTACAGAGAATCTCGATAGAAAAGATGAAGAAGTAGATAATATCTATGGACTATTACAGTTAAAGCTAGAAAAGCTTTACAAGGACTCTAGAATACACCGCCGCCATATGAAGATAAAAGCAATAGGAAATGTCAAACTGCTACCCATCCAGCTTCAGGAAATATTAAACAAGCTAGAGGTGGAGACGGCAATGTATAATTCCATGTTTCTCAATATAGCTGTTGCGTACGGTGGACAGGAGGAGCTTGTTGATGCTATAAAGAAAATAGCATTAATGGCAAAGTCTGGCGAACTCTCGGTGGAAGATATTGACGAAAAGGTGATCGAATCGTGTCTGTACACATCCCACTTACCACAGCCAGAACCAGATTTGATATTAAGGACTTCTGGGGAAAAACGTCTAAGCGGATTCCTTATATGGCAAAGTGCGTACAGCGAGTTGGTCTTTATGGATGTGTTCTGGCCAGAATTCCGCAAGATAGATCTGATGAGGGCAATCAGGACATACCAACTAAGAATCCGAAGATTCGGCAGGTAACTTAAGAAATACTGATTTCGCATTAAATACGGAAATATGCCTGAACATGGTGATTATGATGCAGCATCAAGGAGATGGTATTGCAGCTATTGGCAAACTTCAGAGGAATGGCAAGATGTTCATGATTATGATCCGTCCCATCCATCAAGAGAGATAGATGAAACAGTGAAAGGTAACAACAGAAACCAGCAGGAATAATCGAAACATGGCCTCGGTTCGGAAAGAAGATGCTTGATGAATACTCTGCTGGTGCAATATTATTTTCTGTAAATGAGAGTTCGCATAGAATAGAGTATTTGTTATTGCATCATACATCAGGTCATTGGGAGTTCCCCAAGGGAAACTTCGAGTTCGGTGAAGATGGATTTGAGACTGCACGGAGAGAAATATACGAGGAGACAGGAATCACGGAGATAGAATTTATTAAAGACTTTGAATCGCAAATAGAATACTATTTTAGACGGTCGGATAAGTTGTTTCACAAAAGGGTTATCTTCTACATGGCCAGAACCAATACACGCAAGGTTATACTTTCGACTGAACATGATGCGTATGCTTGGAAGGAATATAACGAAGCTATCAATCAACTGACCCACAAAGATGCTAAGGATTTGTTAAAAGAGGCTAAAGGCGTACAAAATGCTGGTTCTTGCGAGTGATGATGGTACAGATTAACGATTATCAGTTGAAAATTTGAGAAAAAGGCCTATAGGCGGTATCCAATAGATATACGCTCATGGTAGAAAAAAACAGTTTGCAGAGTAAATTTAAATTAACATAATGAAATGTGGCATAAGAGATGTCCAATCATGCCTGCCTTATTTACGACCTCGCGTCCTGATTTTGTTGGTTTTTATTGAATACTTCCGCCTTGTCAGTTAAGGATCATTCCTATTGGTCACTTGTGAGAATGAGACAGACCACTTTCGTTGTGTGTCTGGCGAAAAAGGAAAAAAAACTTACTGACCTGATAGAAGAAATCGAAGACAGGTGTTACATAGTATAATAGAAGATTATTATAGGTAATACCACTAGCAGTGAGTAGCAACAATCATAATTTGTAGTAACAGAAACGCGCGTGGTTCCGAAATAGCTAAACTGATAATAGTCCAATTGTTGTGTACTTTTTACTGTGGGCATACCAGAGAAAATAAAAGCTATCGAAGATGAAATTCATAAAACCCAGATCAATAAAGCGACAGAACATCATGTCGGTCTCTTAAAGGCAAAAATGGCTCGACTTAAACGAGAAATGGAGGAAGGCACACAGAAAAGGACACTATCAACAGGAGGAGGATCTTCAGGATTTGACGTCAGAAAAGGCGGAGATGCCACGGTCATTCTCATCGGATTACCTAGCGTTGGTAAGTCCACTCTCCTCAACCGACTGACAAATGCTAGATCTAGGGTCGGTGCATATCAGTTCACAACCCTCACGGCTGTTCCTGGAATGATGGATTATCGAGGGTCAAAGATTCAGATTCTTGATATGCCAGGGATTATAGAAGGTGCGGCGTCAGGAAAGGGGCTGGGTAAAAAAGTATTATCTATTGCTAGAAGCGCTGACCTAGTACTAATTGTTCTCGATGTATTCCAACCACACCATTTGAGCATCATAAAAAAGGAGCTGTTCGGAATTGGTATAAGAATCGATCAAAAACCTCCTGATATTGTAATAGAAAAGGCTTCCGCAGGAGGACTTTCAATTAACATTTTGGTTCCAATCAAAATACCTGAAAAGCTAGTCCAGGAGATCTTACTAACGTTTGGTATCAGGAATTGCCGAGTGGTAATAAGAGAAGAAGGATTATCAGATGATCAATTGATCGATGTTTTGACCGGTAACCGAGTCTACGTTCCTTCTGTGGCCGTATTGAACAAAATAGACCTTGTAAACCAAGGTTTTGTTAAAGAAGTACAATCAAATATTGGGAGTGATTTTATTCCGATTTCAGCGGATGCCGAAGTGAATATTGGTGCTCTCAAAGAAGAGATATACAAGAAATTAGATTTCATAAGAATATACCTGAGAAAAGGGAAAGAGACTGATTTTAAGGAGCCTCTGATTATGCAAAACGGCTCTAATGTTGGAAATGTGTGCAGTAAAATACATCGTAGCATCGTCAAGGACTTTAGATATGCCCAGATTTGGGGTAAGAGCGCTAAATTCGGCGGACAGAAGGTAGGAATGGATCATATGCTAGTTGACGAGGACGTTATAACAATCACAAAAAAATTTAGTCGCCCCTGACACTGGTGACTGGTATTAATCTGATG
>JASHSN010000080.1 GCA_030038695.1 Nitrososphaeraceae archaeon | reverse complement strand
CTTTTATCAAAAGTATTATATATCACATTGATAAATCACGGTAACACATGTAACAACATTTTTCAGAGATTTTTCATTGATTTTTGCCAAGCTGTATGTATTCCTTGATTTGTGATAAATTTTTGATGAAAAAACTTCAAAAAGTGTGTGTTATTATATGATATTGTGTTCGCATATGATACATAAAGTATAAATATCGCATAAGAATGTACAGAATTTACAATCTATGCCAGTCAATTCTTTTTCATGTATTAGATTAAACTTTGTTCTGATTTCTACAAGGATACGCTTCCTGACAGAAGTGTAACCCATCTTCGTAAGCTATAATGTCACCTATGTGTGTACGTACAACAACTAATTATGCTATTTCACATAGATGCATAATTCATTGGGGATAAAGTAGCCCAAACTATTGCAAATGGCAATTGCTTACGCAAGATAGATAAACAAAGTCTAAGAAAACCAGCCAAGTTGCAAGGTGAATGGAATTCAGATCCAAGCAAGGACTATCAATTTAGAACAGAAATTATCGTATGAGAAATGAAAAGAAGTAATTGATAGATTCTCCTTCATTTGTGGGTGGACATGGAAAAAGGTTAGGTCCACTGGCATATTGTGTAGCTAGTATTACTTCATGTTTTATAGCTACTTTTGCAAGCGTTGCAGCAAGCCAAGGAGTAAAACTGACCAAGCTTGTCGTCAATACGGAATGCATGATTAACTTTTCAACTACCGTAAGCCATTCTATGTGGGCCGGTGAGGATGATTTGCCGGGCCTTATCAGATATTACACTGCCTAAACTGTGTTCAATTGCTTTGCTTTCCACTGAACAAAACAGAAAGGCGATTCCTATTGCGACGATGATCGCGAGCAAGAAAAATTGGTCTGAGATGCTTAACTTGTAATCCGATACTTTCATTTTAGTATATAATAGGGAAACGTAACAAATAAAGCTACCACATGTGCTGCGACGGCGTACATCCGTTCCTAAGAACCTTTGGTCCTAGTTTATTATTTACAAACGCGTTATTACTCCGGTATTACAGAATAGATGACGATCAACACCACCAATATTCGGACCACTTTGTCCAGCACTACCTGCTCCTGTCGTAAGTCCACTTGCTCCTCCTAAAACCCCTTTGCTTTGTCCTACTCCTGCTCCTGTAATAGCATATGCTTTGCGTTTGATGTTTGTTGTTGGCACGTTAAATGTATATGATGGACCACATGCAGTAGGTACGTTCGCTGTATGTCAATTCTCAGTTGCTATGGATATACCAACTGTTGAGGTACCGAATGTATGGCAGTGAAGCTATATATCAAAACCGAAACTCAGGATAGTTATTGTTGATGAGAACAGAGACGTCACCACATTTTAGCAGGTTCGTTTGGCCTCAAAGGATTTGAAGTTCAACTACCACAAACGCAGATTGCCTTCGCTATCAATTGATTCCGTATCACCCCTCAGACCTTTAAGCAAAAAATATGTGAATATGCTGTGTTCGCCTGTTTTTAATGCATATGCTTCTTGGTGAAGCTGACTAACATATCTTACTGTTCAGGATACACTGTTGGATACGATGCCGAATGGGGAACGTTTCAACAAGCACAGCCATAGTGCTGCACAGTTAGGAGTGGTGTAGTTAAATTAGATTGTCTATTTCAACGATCCATAAATAGGAAAAAAAGTACCAGAAACCGATAAGTATATAGCTTTGTGGGTACAATATATAGTACGAGTGTGTATGGTGCCACTACAGATTCATCGGAATGTAACAAATACGGGGAGATGGTTCGCTAAATGAACAAAAGGACTATAGAACGGATAGCAACGATAGGACTTGCATCCATTGAAGAGGAGACCCGTTATAGCGTATGTGCTGAAGAGGCATTCAGATTATACCTAAAGGCACGGAAGGAGAAGGAAAAAAGAAATTAGGAATACCGGACATTTAGACATAATCATTCCTTGTTGTAAGGAACTATTTGAGTAGAGTTCGAATCAGTATCGGACTCAGAGTGTGCGATAGGACGCAAGTTATGGGTGTTATAGTCGATAAATCTTAATCAAATGGAGGAGGGGCTACCAAAACGAAATTAATGTACAAAGCGTATCTTTCCTTTAATCAACTAAAAGAGTACTTAACACTTCTAGTTGAAAACGGTCTGATAGAATACGAATTGGGTCAGGCATATAGAACAACTGAGAAGGGTATGCGGCTATTATATCTACAAAATGAAATGAATGAAGCAGTTCCCGTCAGTTTCATAAAGGAATAATACAATGCAAGCAACTAGATAGTAAAAAGGAAAGGACTACTACTAGCTCAGGTCAACAACTTAAGCTGAGCCACCAGAGCTTATTTTATAGCTAAAGAACGTAAATTCTTATCATCCTATCATCCATGGTGATCAGCGATTGAGCTGTGATGGTCATGTTGCTTATACAATATATTGCAGATGCGCAAGTTTCATGAAGAGGAATATATATGCCACAAACTTCCCAGAATAGTTCTATCATCCGTCCAACGTTACATCACTTCGGGGTCGAGACCAGACATTTGGATAGTATGGTTGATTGGTACACTAAGGTCGTCGGCATGGACACTATTTACTCCACATCTCACGCGGGGGGATTGGGTCACATCGGACTAGCCGGTGCTGCTTTTGTCTCTAATGACAGAGCCAATCATCGTATAGCAATACTTTCAGTGCCGGAGCTGCAAGAAGATACTGACAAAGGGACACACGTGAAACTCCAGCATGTTGCCTTTGAGTATGCCACGATTGATGATCTGCTAAATTCCTACGTCCGTATCAAAAAACTGGGGATCGAACCTATTTTAACTACAGATCATGGACCGACAATAGCTTTCTATTACAAGGATCCTGATGGCAACAGCGTCGAACTATTTGTCGACAGCTTCGGTGATTGGGAAAAGTCAAGGGAGTTTACTAGGTCTTCGGCAGATTACCACAAGAACCCGATGGGCACATTTGTCGATGCTGACAAGTTAGTTGCGGCCTGTCAGGACGGTATGTCTCTTGCAGAACTCCACAGGCGTGCATATGCTGGTGAGTTTCCGCCTTCTCGTCCCATGAATCCACACGACTTGATATAGTGCCTAGCTAAACTAACATGATTGGGACCAGAGAGGATCGGCTCCATCATCTCATCAACTCTTACGCGCATCTACGTTCTAATTGCAGCAGCGGCAATAGAAGGACGTAAGTGATCGGCATCGAAAGTGTCACAACGACGAGGGAGAAGGCCAAAGTAG
>JASHSN010000079.1 GCA_030038695.1 Nitrososphaeraceae archaeon | reverse complement strand
TGCGGCTTTTCTTCCTGGACGATGTCTAGATCAAATCCGTAACACAATATGCTATCCCAATTTGAATGTGAAGCTTGTTGTTTCCCATGCTGGTCTAACTGTAGGAGCTGACGGGGCATCGCATCAACAGATCGAAGATTTTTCAACTATGAGAGCGATACCCAATCTACGAGTAATCGTGCCCGCTGACGCCGTTGCAACTGGGTGTCTGATCAGATTAATAGCCCTGGAACCTGGACCATTTTACGTTAGACTCGCTAGACCTTCGAGCGAAGTCATCTACCAAGACAGCGTGAAATTCAAAATAGGTACAGGAAACACCTTGCATGAGGGTTCCGATGCGACTATTATTGCATGCGGTCTGATGGTTGCAAGGGCACTAAATGCGGCCAAGATTTTGAAATCGAATTACGCAATAGCTTGTCGCGTTATTGACATGTTTTCAATTAAACCAATTGATTCTCATCTCGTAGCAAAATGTGCTAGGGAGACCGGAGCTATAGTAACTGCTGAAGAACATAGTATGATTGGAGGTCTCGGTGCTGCTGTAGCAGAGTCATCTTCAGAGAGTTACCCCGTGCCAATTAAACGATTGGGCGTACGTGACACATTTGGAGAATCTGCCAGAGATGAAGAGATCGATGCGCTTTTAGAAAAGTATGGATTAACAGCAAAGGAGATAGTGCACGCTGTTATCGAATGCAGGAGTAGGTGCATGAGATGAAAATATTTCTAGATTCTGCTAATCTTCCTTCAATAAAAAAATATAACGATATGGGGCTCGTCGATGGCATCACTACTAACCCAACTTTATTGTCTAAAGAGAAGGAGGATCCTGCTGATTTGATGCGAGAAATTGTTAGAATCGTAAGAGGACCAGTAAGTCTAGAAGTGGTCGGTACAAAAACTGAAGAAATGGTAGAAGAAGCCCATCGGCTAATGAAGTACGGGCAAAACGTTGTTGTTAAAATTCCCATGATATCTGACGGTCTAAGAGCTATTAGACAATTAACTTTGGATGGCATACCTACTAACGTGACGCTTATTTTCTCTACCAATCAGGCGATATTGGCTGCTAAAGCAGGTGCGTCTTATGTAAGCCCGTTTATAGGGAGACTGGACGACACAGGACAGGATGGCATGTCCCTTATAAGAGAAGTCGTTCAGATCTTTAGAAACTACGACTTTAGCACAGAAGTACTTGTGGCGAGCATAAGGCATCCACTCCATGTTATCGAAGCTGGGAAGATAGGAGCAGAGGTTGTAACGCTCCCACCGGAGATCTTGGCAAAGATGATAATGCATCCCCTAACAGATAAGGGCTTAACTGCTTTTCTTGATGATTGGGAAAAATTAAAGAAGGAGAAGCCCAACGTTCGAATTTAATTGCGAAGTAAATATATCACTTTTTGCGGTATGTCTTCTAATCTGCTGACCGCCAAGCTTCTCTCATAAGTCAAATACCTTAGATTATGGCCTATACTTATTGCATCGTTTATGTTCCTACCTAAACCAAGTGCTACCATGTGTATGCCCATTTTTCGATATGAAAGCACCATTTCACGGACTGCATCGAAGTCAGACGGCTCACCATCAGTCAAAGTCACCATAATATCCGGCTTAAACGATTTTGCTATTGCTTGCAATAAGCCATATATCTCTGCAAGAGGTGTGCCGCCACTTGCACGTATCTGGGCAAGTCTACGCGGCCCTGTTGCAGACCACTTGAGCTTTGGCGGCTTTATTATCCAACACCTCACCCGTCCTGATTCCGTGCTGAAAGCGTAGACTGCAAATTCTATTCCCAGATAATTTAATGCTTCGCATAAAGCAACAGTTGCTCGTTTGTACTGCAATTCCACCTCTTCTATACTGCTAGAATGGTCTAGCACAATTGCAATCCTTGTTTTGATGGAGAGTTTAAGGTCAGTCAAAAAATTCTTAGGCAACATTTCCGTGTAGCTGTCAGAATCAAATTCCTCTCCTGATTCTTCATGTCGCTCTATCCACCCAGTTTTCCAGTCCCTAAATTTAGACTTTACTTTTCGGATTAAATCAGCATCATATATTGGAGAGGGATCAATATCCAATATTTCTGGAATGCTCAAGCCTAGGTTTTCCAGGCTCTCGTAGCCCTTGTTCTCTGTTTTCTTACTCTCTTTGAGCAGGGTCTCAAATTCGTGCAGCACATCACTGCCTTCAATAATTTGTCTGGAAGTTCTGTCTGGATCAGTAGTCTTAGTATTCCTTCTAACAAGCTTCTCGATTTGTTTTACGAGATCGCTCTGATTCATCCCCAAACCAGCTATCCGTGTCTTAGGTGCAAGGATAGGGACAGAAGTTAACGCATCTAACCCTAGCATTTTGATTAAAGTGGAAATGTGTCTTTCAATCCACTCGGTATGATAGTTATTCTTGACAGCATCATGGACTATGTCGTTAGCAAAGGAAGATGCATTCTTTACTTTCTCAAAATCGTTGCCGTACAGTTCGCCTTTAAGATAACCTGTAAGAAAGTACTGGGAAAAGGCCTCAATAATCTTGGTCTTTCCATAAACTGAATTAAGGAGCGGACGTGCGAACCAAGACATTCCTTCATTGAAGATGAGCTCTTTCATCATTCCTTCCCAAATTTGTAGTCCTAAGATTTCTACTCGTTTGGTTTCAATAGTATTCAGTAGAAATCCAAAGGCGTGTTCATAACTCAAGACCTTAGTGGAGTAGTGCATACGCATAGATTCGTACCACAATCCTACTCGCCATTGCCTGTATTGCTGGAAACTCGTACCAAGATAATAATTCAGAAAAGGCAATGTAATCTGATTCTTATCGATTTTTGCTACTGGCATTCTATCTCGAGTTAAGATTATGATGGTCTTGGGATTGTAAGACCATCGCCTACTCAAGAATATTGCAATATCAAGCAACACGTCGTTCCGCATATGTGTGTAGTCAGGCCCTAGTGCCTGAGATGGGATTGACATATTCTAGTCTACAAATATCGATGTTATCATATCCATTACTTTTTGATATTCTACTTGACCCCACTGATCGTAAGCATTGGCGTAAACAATCTCTGCGGCCTGCTTTGCATTGCTTCCTGCCTTAAGAAGTTTCGCAAAGGCGATTGACTCCCTCAAACTAGGACTATAATATAGTTCTTCAACAGCCGCTGCTTCACGCAAATTCTTCGCAAGTTTGATCGCACGTTTCATGTCATCAATATTAGATTTATCTACCGTAGTATGACGTTCTACGATCTCGAGCTCTATATCTTCTGGAGGATATTCTAATCGCAGCCTAATTGGAAATCTACTGAGAAGCTGAGGAGGCAGCTCTTTAGTTCCAACATGGGAAAGAGGATTAATTGTCGCGATTACTGACCAATCATGATTAGCATTGATAATTTGTCCTTCTGCTTCTTTTAATATTATCTGTCTTCTATCATCGAGTGCTTCATCTAACCGCAATAATACGTCAGCCTCGGCCGCATTTAATTCATCAAGATACAAAAGACCACCTTGTCGCATAGATTTGACGAGTATCCCTTCTACGAAGCTAATCTGCCCTTTTTCAAGGGTCTTCGACCCAACCAAATGAGACTCTCTTGTACGAAGGCTAAAATTCACTGAATATAACTCCTTTTTTAGTTCTGAGGCAAACTTCCTTACTAGCGTAGTTTTACCTGTACCCTTTGGCCCAATAATCAGTGCAAAGAGTCCTGCATGGTAAGCTTTACTTAATATTTCAAGGGCATTATTCCAATCAAGATATTTGATTTCGAGAATCTCTGCCGTCATCCGTACATTCATGTCAATCTCTTTACATAAAAACCTGCTGTGTTGCGTGATTCAGAATATTTCCGAAGCATGAAAGCCCGTTTCGTTTAGGACCGGAATTGAATGTCAACCCATATTTTAATAGCTCCAACCTTGGCTTATTTACATGAATCGAGGACTATTTTTGAATGAAAATCACAGTTTAAACAAAAGTCACTTCCCCTCTCCATTAGGCTTTTATTATTAGGTGTATTGGTGCATTTACCATATTTCATCAATATGTTGTCCCCTACGTACCTTCAAATGCATCAAAGCCAGCGGCAGCTGATAAAAGGGCACTGAATTTATCTAGAGCCATTCTTTAAGATGAGATGGTACTTTACAAGGAAGTGACCTTCTCGTAATTTTTCACATTTATGGATAGAGTGTACCACAAGGTGCCAATCTTTAAGTGCATTGATATGTTGACATTACTGAGACAAACATTATCACAGTGCGATTTCAGTTCTTAATGTGGTGAATTACGAATTTCTTCGCACCACTCAGAAGTTGCCATTCGAGGGTGTAGAGCACATGTCCTCCTTAGTGGCTCTGGCAACGGAAGTGGTATCATTATCTTACCATGGATCTAGAGCCAATGGTAATTTTCTTATTTCTAAGATAGTCCGTAAGAAGAACTTTATCGATTGTTGTTGGGTTTATGTAATAAGATCGTCCTTTAACATATCTTTCCATCTCGTTGACATAACTCAACAACGAATCTTCTTCACTGATCATAACTGTGTCTATTTCGATTCCCATGACATGACATTTCTTTGCCTCAAGGATTGTCCTCTCTCCTATATATTGGTCAACGTGTTTGTACCGATAACACAAGTAAACAAGCTGTCCAGCAGTAAATTCGAGTTTGAGTTGCTGTCCATCTTCATTTTTCGAGATATCCCTAGCCTCGTCACCGGGCATATAGAAATGTGAATACGGTCTTTCTGATAGAATCTTATCCTGTTCTTTCCTATCATCTATAAAACATGCGCTAGGATGACCGTCGGTTATGAGCACGATCCGCCTGTTTAAAGCTCCGTCCTTCTGAAGTATTTTGCTTGCCAATCTGAATGCAGATTGATAATTTGTGTAATGTAAAAAGTCAGAACCAGGTTCAAATGTCTTGAGATATGGTATATCCGTAGGAGCGACCTTTGATGCCAATGCCCCAAAACCAACAATGGAAATGGAATCGGATGGAAAGAACCTTTGGTTAAGTAAAAAAAGACCCCACAGAGCTCTCTTTGCTGCTTCAATCCGACTCATGTCGCCGAACATTGAAGAATAGCGCATGGTCGAACTTAAGTCGATGCAGTAAACCACTGCAACTCGAACATCTTGAATCGTTTCATGCTGTTCTAGATCATCCACTTCGACATCTAATGGAATTTTGAGCTGAGAATTCTTCTTTGCAAGTCTCTGGACCGTATTTAATAGTGATTTTGGAACGTTTACGAGTCTAATATCGTCGCCGCGCTCATAATTTCTAGTTGTATCCAAAACGACTGTCCCTCTACCCAGACTAGTCGTCTCATGGAACCCCAAATCGCCTTTTTTTAACGCTCCCATGACATCACCCAAGATTTTCCCGCCTATGCTCATGAATCCCTTACTAGTCAACCATCTCTTCGAATCCTTGAGATATCCTTTTTGCATTAGCTGTGTCACAATAGGAGTACCGGAAAAAGGTATTTTCCCTCTTTCGACATCTGTTTGCTGTCCTCTAGTCTCCTTGTAGTGCGTGGTGACGGATTGTTCAAGGTGTTTCTGCTGAGATATCAATTGCAGCGATTGTTCGAGCTCTTGAATAGTCGGGGTTTTCTCCCTTAGAATCTCTCTGCCAATCACTTTCAGCATCTTGTCCAGTAGTTCGTTTGGGATCTTCGGTTGTTCTAGTAATTTCTTATGTTTATCGTCATCGTTCTCAGCACCAAAATAAACAAATTTTTTGATATCAGGGTCTGTATTACTTTTGTTATTGAATGGCACCATAGCTGTGTTCCTTTCTATCTAACAATGGCGGTTGTACCCACCTAAGACCTTCTAAGATGACCTCCGTAATAGCCGCAGTAAATTCTCCGTTCTTGTCTTCTCTAACACGTACAGCCTCGCTCCTAATTCCAAAATTGTTTGCCATTTCGACAAATTTTTTTTGCTCATTCTCAACGACAAAAATTGTTCCAGCCACAACTTGTTTTAGCTCTGGGAACAAGTCTAACTGCGATTCATAATCCAAAGAGTTAGATTTGCATCTGCCTAGGATATCTTGTGAGACCATGAACCTCTTGTCCTTTGTGAACTCATTTTTCAGTTTTGCTAAATGCTCGACTGATAATCTTCGAATATATTCGAAAGAAACCTCCTTTATGGCATTGTCGATAATTGAATTCAATACATTGATCCTAGTTTCTAGACTATCCTCAATCTCCGTTAGCTCGAATTTAATCGACTGATGAATACTATGAATATCACAAAATCGCGGAATTGCTTCGACAAAGTGTGATATAGATCTCGTTCGTTCAGCCTCACCAACCAAAAGTTCTAAAGCATGAATCCCAACTCTGACACTCACGCCCTTGTCATGATTAATGTCAGGATGAGTTCTAGCCAACTCTGTTATCTTTGCTACTGTACGAAGCATAAAGACTGGTAGAAATACATTCTCTGCTTCTGCGATTCTTGCCTCTTGAAGAATGATCAGCATCTCATCAAGGATATTTCTCGGATAGTGTGTGTTTATATGACTACGTAATCTGTCATAAAGCGGCTCGATTATCTTGCCCGAGTGAGTGTAGTCTACTGGATTTGCAGTAGCAATAATCTTCGCATCTGGTTTAAAAACCACAGGATATGACCCAGTAGTGAATTTACCTTCTTGTAGAACGCTCAATAGTGCTACCTGTTTTCTGGGATCTAGGACCGGAAGTTCATCGATGCAAAGAATTCCGTGTCTCGCTTGCAACAATTGACCAGAAGAGTAGGATTCAATGTCATAAAGTTCTACACCCTTCTTGGCAATTTTAAGAGCATCAATTTGTCCTACTAAATCCTTTACTGAAATGTCAGGAGTGGCCAAAATGTACCTGTATCTTTCTGAACCCTTAATCCAATTGATTTTTGTATTCAGTCCGTTGTTCCTGATTATCTCCTCACATTCTTTTGACACGTTAAATTCGGGAGAAGTTCTGACAACTTCGGCATCGTTTAGGATATCAATCATTTGTTCCTCAGGAATTGAAGTGGGAATATCATGTGTTATACTTCCCTGGACCACTGGAACAAGTGATAGTAAGCTATCTGCAATGCATTCAGCGATTTTCGTTTTTGCTTGCCCAATCTGCCCGACAAAGAGAATATCATGACCAGCCAGAATTGCCCTATTTACTGCAGGAATAACATCTTCATTATAGCCGATAATACCCGGGTAAGGATATTCTTGGATTTTCAGTTTAGCAATAAGGTTGTCACGCAGCTGCTTCTCTACTGTAACATGCTTGTAGTTAATACGTAAAAGATCTCCCAAAGTCTTAATTTGGGAATAATCATTTGGAACTCCCGCCATTATTTCTGTGTAATCTGGTTTAGAGCCATATGAACAATGGATGAAATCTTCAATAGTTTTACTCATGAGCTATCAACCTACACTGTTAAGCAATTTAAATATTTGAAAAAGCTCGCAGAGCATCACTCACGACATAATTGACACCATACAAACTGAAAAGTGTTATACTATTCGCCTGTTGTACGATCTGCTAGTTAAAGAAATAAATCGAAAGTATTACTTGCTCTCCATCACTTCGCAAATATTCTATCGAAATATTCGGACTGTTCATAGGTAAGAC
>JASHSN010000078.1 GCA_030038695.1 Nitrososphaeraceae archaeon | reverse complement strand
CTTTCTTTGTTATAGCCCCTATGGCACTAAATGACATATGCACAAGTTTAGCAATTTCCCTTGTCGACTTATTCTCTTCGTAAAGTTGAATTACGTACTGTTCTTTTTCTTCCCTGGTCATATCCAATAGCGAACCCAAAATCTGCCACTACCATTACAATATATGAAGATCCTAATAGCTTTTTTTACCTGTTTCCACCTGCTACCAGTTTGCTTACTGCTGCTACCATCATGTTTTCACCTGCTTTCAGCTGCTGCCCTTTGCTACCAAACGGATTAAATTGTGCGAGGACTGCGCATGTTATACCACTGTATGTGTGTTATGTGTTATGTGTTATGATACGACATGTGTCAACACATTAACCAGTCATCCTAATTATATTCAGTTCTGCCAGTTTTAGAGAGAAAATGAAGACCACTCATTCATTTGAGACAAGGGACAAACACAGGCACACATGATATGACGGTTATAATCTGCCAAAACGATGAGATTGTGAATATGAGACAATAGATGGGAGCACGCTTAGTACCAAAGTCCATTGTACTTCACCTCACCTTATACCTACCGAAGACTGCGATATCGATAGTGAAGGCTGAGCAGGCATTAGCTTCCCTTGCGTTGTAGTCTTCACTTAAAAAGTCTCATGTGATACATGATGAGTTCTCCTGAGCACCAAACGTGGGTAATACAACAAAGTAATAAAGTCAACCAGGAGTGATTGATGTCATGCTGCTTAGTTCGCTCACTAGTGAAGATGCGACGTTTCTTGCCATCATCTTCGTTCCACTAGCTGGTGCATTATTTTGGTTAGCCCACTTATACAGGGCTTCAGCAACAGGTTATTTAGTTTTTATGGTTAGTTATTCAGTCAGTGTCGGTCGTGCTTCCGAAAGCTGTATCTATTCTATATGATTGATTGATTTTATGGGAACAAATGACAAACACGATATCGCAAAAAATCTGATTGAGCAAGAAATCAACGCTGTAATGATGATGCCAACAAGAGTCAGGGAAAATGGCTGCGTAGCGTGCCATATATTATTCACACTAGTTAATAGAATGGGAATCAGTGAGGCTTCGGCCTCTGACCAGCTCTCAGAGATTCTCACTCATGACCAGAATCTAAATGAAAAATTTATCGATGTTGTAGAAAAGATCCATATGAAACAAAGGATGATGGGCGTATCTTTCTCACTCAAAAGCCGAGATTCAAAAAATCGATATATTAATTCACAAATGAAAGACGGATTATACGAGCTAAACGTAGACCTTGTCAATTATGGAAAGGACATTGTAATGCGAAAATTACTGATTACATATCTTTCCCTACAACTTGCACAATCTATTGGTATAGACCATCACCCAGCAAAAGAAGAACTTTACTATTACATGCGAACAAAAGATAATGAAACGCATACAATGCTAACAGAATTCATGGATCATCTCTACGAAAAAGTATGCAAAGGTGAGGAATCAGGTTCAGATATTGCAATATAATTACTGTGTCGATGATGTAGCAGGTGGCTTGTGATTAATATGTAGAAGAAATGGGTCAAATAAGTCAAAAGACGTACGTGGTTCCCACACTATTCTGTATAAAGGCATTAGACATATTTCTAACTATTTCATTTAACTTTCAAGCCAGAACAATGACAAGGTATAAGGAATTTAGGTCTCAGTCTCTCTAATTCGTTGATAGTTCTTGGAATTATCGACTCGAATGTTCTACCTGTTAAATGCATTCCGCCCATCACAGCATAGATTCTTTCTGTTAATTCCTTTGCATATTTTAGGATATTTACTATTCCTGAATGTCCGCAACCTGTGATAACTACAAGCACCTTATCTTTGATACTCAAAATAAGGACTTGGTCATCTCTGATTGATGGATCATTTTCCATTTTTCCATCTATCTCTGAATAATGATTAGGATGGCACATAAATATCTCAAAAACGGGAGTGGTTGTCATTGTTTATTTTGTTTTCTCACAATACTTTATTAATTCATTCAAGAAATGAGACCAGCCATCATCATATTGTTTAGCTTTTTCGTCTGCTTTAAATCCTGTATGCAGCAATTTCAGATTAGTTTTGCCATTGTCGAGTTTTTCCAATTCCCATGTCACAACTGTTCTTGGGAAATCAGGTTCGTCCGAATCTTCCCATGTGTAGGAAATTTTCTTATTTAGAATAAATTCGCTGATAGTCCCTTCCTTGAATTTGTCTCTGTCTTGACTACACTCTTGGCCTCTTTTCGATTTTTTGTAAAAACTGAACTTCATTTTTCCTCCCACTTTAGTCTCCAAAATGGCTTGATCTGGGAATCAATTTGTTAACTGATTTTGATCAGTTATTGCCTTGAAAACCACCTCCGGCGGAGCGTCGATAACTATGTTTTTCGTTATTTCTATTGTTTCTTCTTTTGTTGTTGACATTAAGAATATCATAATATTCGCGTATTTAAACATTTAAGCATTTATTTAATTTACTGAATATCGATCTCCATATAACCATCTTTTTCAGTAAAATCCATCTACAAATTTCGTAGAATGATAGTCATCCCCCAACGACAACTATTATCTTATCTTAAACCTCTAGCGTTAGGAAATTCGTCCAATCTAGAAGTTGCAGATGCAGTAACTGCTAACCGTAATCCTTTTGCGGTATCCGTTGCAGGTTTTTGCAGGACATTGTGGGTCATACAAGTGTGTGTCATGATACCTTTATACTTGTCATATTGATTTAACTTGGAGTTCTGTTTGGACCGCAACTAAAATCATGTGTTTGGTCTTCTATTCGATCCAGGTCTCGTTCGTTCCTCTGCCGATTTAACGTATTAGGTAGATAGAGGCGAAATAAAAACGGTTGGCGCTTTTCATCTTTTGATGTTTATTGGCAGTAGACTATTATCCGCCGCTTGGGTAGGCGCCATTGCTTGGGTAGGCGCCATTGCTTGGGTAGGCGCCGAAGCCGCTGTGATAAGGTCGCCAGCCGGCACCCCAGCCGCCGAAGCCACATGCCCATGCTTGATGGGTTGCTACTACGGGACCTGCAGCAAAAAGCAATAATGCTGCCGCAATTGTTATGGTGCCGAATACTATACTTATATTCGTGTCCATTATATGGTAATATTCAACTAGTTATTTATATGTGATGATACTTCTATGTATCGTTTACATATAGTAGATGACAGTACAATCATATAGTAGAAAATTAGATGGACATGGTTAAGGATAAATGTTCTCTATGAATATTAAATATTCGAAACGTGTATGCTCAGATACCGACATCAATTGAACCATTTTTGACATAAACGTGCCTCGTTCATCTACTATTGGTAACATACCATGGGCAGGCAAGATGAGAATGACCGTTCTCTCCGACTTGCGAAAGTAGGTCAATTTGTCTCTCATACCACTAGGATACGGACCAACGAGCAAGTCTTCGTATGATTATACTGCTACAGGGAAGAGATATTTCTCAAGATACCACGGAACAACAGCACACACACGACTCCTCTCTTTTCTTCGGTAAATCCCACTTTTTTTGCATTTTTCCAAGAAAAGGAGGTGGTCAAATGACGCATCCGCCACTTTCGATACTTAACAGATTCGGTACTTTTACTGCAAACTTTAAGGCGCTTCTAATTCTGCCGTAGGAAGAGCCCGGTATCTATTTTGACTTATTCACAATGTCCAGATGATGGATCAATGTGTAACAATTGAAATCGGTAAGCCAGAAGCATTATAGTAGAATGTCGGTCTTGACCCACGTACTTGGCTTAGGAAGCGAGGGATTGTGTTCCTTTATTCTGAATTTATTTCAAAACATCCTGTTCGAGTATACTTAGACATCCGTACCACAAATAACAGCGACTTAGATGAAAATAATTGCTGTTGTGCGAAATACACTTAGAAAACTGTACCACAAGTAAGAGCTATTTGGCTAGCCCATATCAAAATTTTTCCGCCCCCAACTACTGCCTCAAATATGTGTCTTTACCTATGGGTGTGCCTCTTTATTCTGTGATACTTCACAATCAACAAATAATAACATACCAGTCAATTGCCCGTTGAAAAGTGAGGAATTATAGAGTGGGATTCAATTCAGATCAGCTCCTTTCTCTAAGTCCTGTTTTCTTATCGTAAATTCCATAATTTGCAAAATTCACAGCATGACGGTTTGCGGTCAACTTTAAATGCATACTTACTGAACGCATAGACGTAAATCGTTTGTTACAATAAATACATACAGCATCTACCCACAATTTGTTGGAACTTGTTTCAGAGGTTGGTTCACTCGTCATAAGTATCTCCACTTTCATTCATTGCTACCACCCCAATGTTGATAATACTCTTGGGACGCATATGTACGTTGTTCAATCTGGTACTCGACCGTATGTGCCGACTTTTATTTAAATTAGATGACAAATACCACAAGTGAGACTCACCACTGCGGTTTTATAGAACAATAGGGGATAAATCGCAATGATAAGCCAAATCAGTTTTGTTGCTATAGTAGCAATAGGACTGGTAGTATTCATAGGAACTAGCGCAGCGCCAGCAGCATTTGCTTTCTGGGCAGGCCAACAAGGCGCAACCACTTCCCAGAGTATAAAGCAAGCCAATTTCTGTTTTGAGGCTTACTGTTCGAACCATGCTACCAATACTGCCAACACCCAGGGCGCAAACACTGTGCAAAGTATAAACCAAGTTAACGCCTGCGCAGAAGCTGTTTGTAAGAACAGCGCCAGCAACAGCGTTAAGTGATGAGTTTAGTCATAACAATGGTTAAATCATCCCCGACTTATTTTTCAACTTGAATTGATGTGATGCAGTGTGCCCTAATTAAGTCTCCATCACTCGTTGATTACATGGTGATTGTTTTGTAACTATAATTGAGGATATTTCTTCACTAGTCGTTTAAGCTCATCAATTTTTATTATAGCATCTTGGGATAAACCCGTACCCAAACATAGATCATCTATCGTGGGCATAGATCGATATATTGGATTAGCAAAGGTTTGTGATACGTCCCCAATCGGATACATTGGATTGGCAGAATGCTGCGAGGTTCCAAGAACCGCTTGTTGAGGTAGGGATCTGGAAGTGGCATTTCTTAAGTGAACGCTTTGACTATACAAAGGGGGATTGTTGTGCGACGTGATTTGCAAGTCATTCAGGGATATATTTGTGACCAATTCTCTATTATTGTTATCGTATACCAACACTATATTCCTACTATGGCTAGAATTGTTATAACTACTGAACTTTTACCAAAGCCATATTTTATACGTATGAATATATTAAAGAAATCGAAAACAGTAGTCGCTTAGATGACGTTTTCTTACAGGAAGTCGTGAAATACGGTAAAGGTGCTAGCTTGCGCTAACTGATACCATCGTAGCCATATCCATTGAGTGTGCGCGACAATCAACTGAGTATTTATGACAACCCGTTCGAATGCTGCCTCTTATGGCAATCAATACATTCAAACTTTGAGGTATAAGGACATACCCTGACTGAGTCGGTTTGATAATGGTCGTCGTAACTATATTCTGCATCGTAAATAAAATTACTCAATGCCCTGTTAAGGGCTCCGCATATTTCGCATTTTCTATCAGCCATAACTATGTTGCCTAGATAACTGCTTTTAAGATATTGGTGTCGGCATGTGACAAGAGGGGATTGAAATTCTAAAATAGAAGACGGTATAATTTCAACCACTGATGTGGTTGAATCAGGTTTCTTGCATGCAACCTCCGACACCTACGAGTTGATGAGGAATAGAAATAGCCAAGTCAAAGACTCATTCTATTCCAGCCATCTTAAGCTTCGCGATACGGTATGGCTTTATGTCTAGGTCATCTAGACGCACTTCAGATCGAGACATGCTCCCGGTACTCACGACCCTTGTTATAATGTCAATCTCCTAAAAAACAGGGAGAGGGTTTGGTA
>JASHSN010000679.1 GCA_030038695.1 Nitrososphaeraceae archaeon | reverse complement strand
GGAGAAAGAATTCAGAATATAATTCAGTAATTATTATTATACAGAAATTGTCAATAATGAGAATGCGTAAACAAACGTCAATAGCTATTGGCATGACCATTGCTACAATTCTAACAACATACGTATCAGGACTTGTCACATCAAGCATTTGCACATGCTACCAATCAGGGCGTCATTCAGGGACAACTAGGGAAGGGATCAGCGCAGGTTAATACTATATCAACTGCACAGCAGTGGACTATGTATGCTATAGTAAATGGCATAACCACTAAGACCTCGGTCCAGATACAAGTAGGGAATTCATTAGGCTTGCATATATTAAGACATGGCAGTCATCCCTAGGATGTCACGAATTATGTATGAAAAAACAATGATAGGCTTGGCCATAGCCACAATTCTAATTGCATACATGTCAGCATTTATACTGTCAAATCAGGCATTTGCAGTGTCAGGCACCATTATAGTCTTAAGCACTACCAAAATCATAGTATATGGAAATGGCACAATATTGCCTGCCAGCCCGCCTGCAGGACTGGAAATATATGATTAAAAAAATTGGAGATAAAGAAACAACTATGGTCTTAGTCATAGCGATGATACAAGATTCATGACATACACAAGAAATGAGATTATGCACATTAGCACAATATATCGTACTGGCGACATGAAACTGACGAAAACGTAGCATAAAGTTGCGACTGCGAATTAACTCAACATTAATATCACAAACAGATTACAGATTAGATTTCCTGAATCTTTTACAGATTAGATTTCCTGAATCTTTTAGAAATCATGATAGAGATTAATGATTCAAAATGTATTTCTACATATTCCAGGAATAAAAGGATAATGAATGGAAGGATAATCTTTTTCGGGGGTCTGACTATTGCAGTACTATCATTAGTTATTGGCCCAGAACATATCATCGGAAACCAAAAGGCGTTTGCATTTAGTGGCTTTGGCCACGGAAATGGTTTTACGCACTTTTACAGCCCTGCCTTCGGCTACCATTACAATCCTGGCTATCCAATCAACCCATGTGGCGGCGGGCCATACAGCACCATCAATGGACAAATTGTATGCACTCCCGGGTAGATTCACTTGCTTTAATTTGACTATTCAGGCAAGAACTCGGGTATAATTTCCACAGCAATCGCTTGCAAATCATGCTCCTAAAAACCCCATCGTTTCATACCCTATATAATGATGTTCTACTGCTACACGCATAAGCGATATTGCATTAACGGTTGGAGGATGACACGTGGTTCTATTCCTTCTACCGGATGCTTAAAAGATGTGAAACATCATAGAAGTTGTAAACAATCAGCATTGAACTTATAGAAGAATCTTCCTTGGAATATTTATACCGCAATGTTGAATATATGCTATCTGCCCACACATCTTGTACATTGCTACACCAACCACCGTGGACAGATGGAAAAGGAGGATATAGTACCGGGATACAATGAAATCGGTACAGGGTCGCTGGTACCTACATTGATTCCTTCTTTTCCCAAGTAGGTATCGCTGACGGCTTAAATTACTTCACAAGATAGAAGCTTGAACAGTCCCAATTATTTTGGTGGTTGCTGCTGCTATTCCTTCTACGGCGGCTTTGGCCTCTATTATCTCCAGGGCGGCTTCAACTACTGCCCCGAGAGGCTAGACTGGGTATATGTTATAACATCGAAGGCAGAACACAACAATATCATCATATATGTAACAAACGAAATGACGAATCATACAATGACATTCAACAACATACACAGGATGAATTCGACTCGATTTTATGTGAAGGACGATGAATAAACCTTCTGAACTTAACATTCCTCATTTTCTGTGGGGTGCATCTACATCATCGTACCAGGTAGAGGGCGGAATAACAAATAATGATTGGGATTACTTCACTACGTCAGAAAATATCAAACGTAGACTGAATGCCATGACTAAACCGAACATATTCTACAAGGGCGTCTCTCAAGTCGAGATGAAATCAGCCGGAGAAGCTGCTAAAGAATGGGAATCAGAATATTACTGTAAAGATTTCGAACTCGCATCACAACTTGGATTGAATTGTTTTAGAATTAGCCTGGAGTGGGCACGTATAGAACCGGAGCGTGGACAATGGGATCAGCAAGTAATCGAACATTATAAGGAGATGGTAAGATCTATACGAGAACATAGTCTTGTACCAATCGTTACACTAAACCATCTTACATTACCTCTATGGGTGTTGACTCCTCCTATTGCCTTTACAAAAAGGCTGGGCCAGAATTTACTACCTTCGCCATTCAAAGATCTCCCTATGGGAGAGCCTGTGACAGCAGACCCGTATTGGAAGTCGCTTAGAGGCTGGGAGAATCCTGAAACTGTCGAAGTATTCGTCACTTTTGTAGCAACCGCTGTTCAAGAATTAAAGGACCAAATAGATTATTGGATGACCTTTGCTGAACCCGTAACATCAATTATGGGATTAGGGTATATCGCCGGATTATGGCCACCCGGTTTTTTTCTCGACGGCAAAAGGGCAAAAAAAGTATTGCATAATCTTATTGAAGCTCACGTATTAGCATATGAGAAAATTAAAGAGTTGGATGATGTGGATTCTGACGGAGATGGGAAAGGTAGCTTAGTAGGGTTTTCTCATGCTATGACAGAAGTATCCCCTGCTAAATCAAAGAGGCGGATACCACAATTAACTATGGAAACTAACATAGAAGCAAGTAAAAACTTCACATATTTTTTCAATGACTATCTAATTAATGCTCTAGTAAATGGAGAGGAGGATTTAAATTATTTAGAAACTCTAGAAAGACACAATAATGAAAGTACTAATTTTAAAATACATGAAAATTGGATAAATAAAACAGACTTTATTGGTGTTAACTATTATCGAAGGATCTATGTCTATTATAGTAATATAGTTGCTCTCTCTTCTGCCAAGTTTATGGGCGGAGCTTTCCTTAATGACCTACACAGCAAAAACGAGCAGCCACATGGTGTTCTAAACGATCTTGGTTGGGAGATCTATCCAAAGGGATTATTCAATATAATTACACATATAACAAAAGAGTGGAAGAATCTGCCAATTTTTGTTACTGAAAACGGTATCGCCGATAAATCTGACAAATATCGCGCACAATTTATAATTTCTCATCTTAAGCAAATTAGGCTAGCAATAGATAAGGGTTCCAGAGTGATTGGATATCTGCACTGGTCATTAATGGATAACTATGAATGGCTTGACAATTATAGACCTGAGGCTAGGTTTGGGCTATTTTACATTGATCGTAGTAACCCAGATTTTCCAAGGATAATTACCAAAGGCGCAGAGGCCTATAAATTTGTTATAGAAGAGTCACGCCATCAGAACACGAACGTAACAATCAGTGATTTAGCGTTGTTGAAAGCGGAAAATCGATTTGGAACTTTTTCGCCAGATGGCTTTACTCTACATAGTGTTTGATACCACATGATATTACCTTTGGTGCATTTCTAGACAGATCCTTTTTATACAAATCGGTTTGTGTGCAGACTTTCAAACATTTAAGCGTAGACTGTAGACGGGTTTTTTGAGTGAAGATATAGGAGTAACTAGTAATCTACTTGATTCAAGTTGTGTAAAGAATATCAAATAGATGTTAATGTAGATTGGATAAAATTTCAAACATAACAGGCCAGCAGCAAGCACGAATATTGTTATTAATTACAGGAGTCTGGAGGTCAATATGGCCGTGACCCTGGTCGAGATTACTGGATATGCGCTCCTTCCAAACCTTCATATTTACTGTCCATAAGTTTGGACATGTTTCAATACTTTGTATTAAGATTCATGATAATGAAATATTTTAATGACTCAATTCTAAAACGGCAATAAATCCAGGTTTCCCAGTCGAAAACCCTTCCAAACGGTTTCAACGCTTGGTGAGATTATTCAATCTGACCGACCCATAACATATAAGAGGTTATTGAGAGGCCCTCCTGTTGATATGCATACTTGCGCTCTAAGGTCCTCAAGATATTTTCTGCGGTTCTCGTCTAGATTATGTATCTTGTAAAAGTCCTCTAGCGTTTGGCCCCAACTACGTTCTCTCACAACTGTTGCTGTTCGTGGAACATATGATACGGACATTACCACACCACGTACGCGTGCAGTTGCACCCTCCAGGCTTTTTTGTATTTCATCCGATGCACTATATCCTGTCATCAATCTTTTTTATCAGATTCGCATTAATAGTTATTATGACACATAGATAGTTAAGTTGTGTATGTTACATATGTACAGAAAATCTGGCACATCAGTGTTTCTAGCGGATGATATCGCATTAAGTTATATTAAATTTATCTAGCCGACCGAAATTCTCCCTCTGATATACCCATCGTGGATACATCTCTAGAGTCATAAGCCTAACATCAAAGAAATCGACTTAATCCCCCTACTTTTTCTACAGCTGCGGAAGAAACGATTATCATAAACAAGAAATTAGTTGCACAGGATAGAAAAATACCGATAATACCAGGTTTTTGTTTTCCAGTTGAGTAAGCAAGAGTGATTTCATGAATACTGCTTTCAGGTTTAGTTGATTAATGCAACATCATTCTGATTGACCTTTATGAGCATGAATAAAATTCTGAAATAACATTTGGTAAGTATGTGAACTACATTTGGAAGAAGTTGTACTAAATACTGTTAAGGCGCTTCCTTAAATCCTTTAGTGAAATAAATATCGAAGGGACGCCGTACGTTATAAAGTTTGACATATACACCATTAACAAGCTACGCTAGTAAAAGCAGATCAAAGAAACCGCAAGGATAGAGTTTAAAACATCGCATTTGTCATCATATAAATCGTACTCTCACTACATAGCGTATTACTTCTATGCAGCACTCAAAGAAACATTATTCCTGTTCCACAAATGTTCCTTTACCCTCAATTGCTACGAGTGCAATGCTATTCCTAATATGTGGCATTTTTCTTAAATGTCCCTTTATAGTTTCTTTCAACTCTTCAACTGTCTCTAGTTCTAACTTTATTAGAATATCATATGCTGCATCCAACTGTACCAACTCTAGTATTCCTGGTAACTGACTTAGCTTCTTCATAACTTCGGATTTATGGTCTAGGTCACAATTAATTAGCGCATAGGCTATAACCATCGCTTTTTTCAATTTGTTTCTTTATTAAAAAAGGTAGCAAACTAATAAATGCTGTGAAAAGATTGTAGCACGATGTGTTCAATAGTCCTACGAAATATTGCTTAAAAACACTTGTTACTCCTTTGGCATCTTATATGCTCTATCAATTTTGGGTGATGCAGGTGAGTGAATCAATCCTGATCAGCAATCACTGAAATCTCTGCAAGATCGCATTTGGATACCTTGATTCATGAACATATTTACTACTTCGAACTGCTCAAAATCTTTCGCAACTTGACAAGTTAATGGACCAGTACAAATTCTCTAAACCTGCATGGATTATCTGCTCTTTGTTCTCCGAAAGTGTCAAATTGTTGGTATGATAAATCATATCATGACAACGGCGACTGTCTTTTCCTAATCTTGTATTATTGCATTGTGTTGGAGTAAACAAATGTTGGATCTGCTGTTAGAGTTTTTATTTTATGTACCAGATCATCTATATTTAGCTGTCATAAAAATCCGTCCATCCAGTGTTGAAGGGAGGATCATGTTTTTTTAAGAAAGTAAATACTCTAGTACAAGATCACGGTTCTACCGAATCCTCATCCAACGATGATAACATGTCATTCTCCTCTTTGGACTCGAAACAGCGTTCCACTGATCTCGGTTTCATATCCTCTAATGGTGTGCATAGAGATACTTTTGTTATACATCCAATCCCATGTCTCTTGCCTTGTTAACAAGTTTTTCAGCGTCTTTATGTTTTCCCAGATTATTTAGAGAGATAGCCTTCTCGTATATCGTCTGTGGATCATCAGGATTTAACTCAAGGGCCTTATCGTAGTCACTTATGGCTTCCTTATAATTGCCCAGATTAGCTAGAGAAATTCCCCTATTATGCCACACTCTGAAAAGATTATCTCCGATTTGAATAGCCTTATCGTAATTCTCCACAGCTTCCTTGTAACGGCCGAGATTGTTCAAAGCTACTCCCTTGTTAAACCTAGCTACGGCATCGTTTGGATTTATTTTCAAGGCCATATCAAGGTAGGCTAAGGCTTCTTCGTACTTTTTTAATTTTAGGAGCAGTCCACCCTTAAGGTTCATTATATAAATGTCAGTTGGACAAATTTGTAGAGCTTTATCGATATCTTTCAGTCCTTCCTCATATTTTCCTAATTTTATAAGCACGGCGCCCTTGTCAGCCCATGCTCTGGCATCGTCAGGACAAATCTCTATAGCTTTACTGTAACTTTTGATGGCTTCGTTGTGTTCACCCAGGTTAGCAAGCGCTGCCCCTCTATCAGTCCATGCACCAGGATTAGTGTTAGGATCAATCTGTATAGATTTATCGAGGCATTCGAGAGATTCCTTATATTTTTTTATATCGTTAACAAGTGCAGCACCCTTGTGGTACCAAGCTTTAGCGTCATCAGGATTAATTGCTATTCCAGTATCAAAGCTTTTTATGGCTTCTTCATATTCTCCTATTGCTACCAAAGCAGATCCTTTGTTGTACCATGCTATTGCAAGCCGAGGCTGAATCTCTATCGCCATGTTAAAGCTTTTTATTGCCTCCTCATACCTATTCAAGTTGTTAAGAGCCGCACCCTTTTCATACCAGGCGTAGGCATCACTTGAATCTACTTCTAAAGATTTCTCGGCTGAACTTAGAGCATGTTCAAACTCTTCTAAGCGGCTGAAAGTTGCAAGTTTTTTACTCATAGTAAGACCCGATTTGGGATCAATGTGCGACACCTCCTTTACAGACATTAAAAGAACATAGGTGACACAATATGGTAATAACTGTTACTAAGATAATAGTGAGGTTGCCCTGGCCTCAATTAGTGCCTGATAGGCTGGCAAGAGGGGAGCATTGACTGCTAGTGCGGCCACTATCCTGCTATTCTGACCGTAGGCGGCCAGAAGGCGCCGTTCTTCGACTGTTCCCTGTGTAAGTACAATCTCGTTGGCGATTGTCGGCAGGCCAACCGACCGAACTGATTGGACCAGAATGCGAGAAGATACATGTGGGGGCGTCCATGTTATGGGCTACTGTCTTTGCCTGCTCTACAGCGTTACCCGAATGTTCGACTGAGAGAGCGTGCCAGCGTGACACAGAGATGAGTAGGCCAACGTGCCACATCCCCGGCTACGAAAACGTCGTCGGCCACCATACCGTCCGCGTCAAAGACACGACAAGAAACATCACAAGCGACCCCGCGGGAGTCAGCTGCCAACTTGGGGCAGTGCAATCACTCTACATTGGGAACAGCATCTAGCGGAACCACTGCTATATCGATGTCAAGCACAATACGTGAGCTGTGTTATATGGATCTCAGCGATAGTCAGAGAACTGACGAGGTGTACATTGACAAGTCGAAATGTTCGGAATAACAGAAACTATTGCGCCATAACTTCGTTACAGTAACATTCCTAGATGCTTTGTATTGCTTTACTTACAACGTGATGTTATGGTGTATATGTGACTAATCGAGTCTAGCCATAACAGCTCTCACAGCAACATGATGGCGCGTATAACACAATCTAGTGTAAGGCATCCGAATCCATGGGACTGGAATTTAATTTCAAACAAAAATATTAAATCGGATCGACTGGCACGGGATCACTTCATCGGACGTTTGAAATGAAAATCTTCTTAATACTTTCGCTAATCTTGCTAATTCCACTAAACATTTCCATCGCAGATGACCAGGCATATAATTACGGCTTTCAAAAAGGTATCGCTGCCAGACTTGCTATGGACGATTCGTCATCAAATAAAATTACAGACTGTTCGCCCATGATTGACCATATAAAAGTAACCGAATGTGAATCAGGATGGCAACAAGGCTACTCACAAAGTATCATGTTAGAGTAAATATCTTTGAAAATGGCGTCTAGCGTTGCAAATAACGTTCTCCTATTGTCATGATTTAACTGTTTAAGAAAAATGTGTTAGCTTGTGTATTGTATCCAAGTTGCTTGTAAGTTAATACTTTAATATGATATTCATATAGATATTTCATCAGCTGATCAAACAGTCCTATATTGGTATTATATGGGTGGTTAGTAGTGACAGTTATATTATGAAATATGATTAAAGGAATTGCATTTATCTTTTCGCCTCGGTTATAAGTACTCTGGCTATTTACTATCTTGACAAAGTCAGAAAACATTTTAGTGCCATTAAATGAATCTTTTATTTCTACTATATCAAAAGATAAGCTTCTAGCCACATACCTATTTGCATAATTCAGCTCTCCATTGGGTCCATCGGTTCTGCAATTAGTTTGCGGATGTTTGTTAAAGCCAATACAATTTAGGAACATAAGTGGTGCCGTTCCAGATCTTCCTATATTATAATACTTGGCAACTGTGTTTACCACTGCTGAGTCATTTGACCCCAAATTGTATGGATAGGCAAAAATCGTAGAATTATATCCATGAGTGGCAAGGCATTGTTTTGAGCCACCAATTTCATAATCCAATCCGTTTTGGTGTAGTCTGTTAAGATAAGGAGTATGAGTCATGGAGTGTGATTCTATATCCATGCCATCCTTTTGCAATCTTGCAATATCTTGCCAGTTCATACGTCTTATCTCTCCAGAGTTAACATAATTACACACAACAAAAAAGCTAGCCTTAAACCCATATTTGTCTAAGATAGGTTTTGCATACGTTATTTGACTTTTCCATCCATCATCAAAGCCTAACATTATCGCCTTGCTATTACTATTAACGACACTGCTCACCTTACTGCTTGAAGTGGAGTACGTTGGATGGACAACACGAGAGGTAGAAAGGGTCCGGTTATGAAAACCACTAGGATTTGATGATGGGGGGATGAAATAAGGATGAGAAGTGTAGACGGATTCGTTATGAAAGCGTTTTATATTTGATGAACCACCAGCACCGTTTAGTAATGGATCGGAAGTTTTTTCAATCGTTGTTTGATTGATTGTGGTTGTTTCGCTCGATAAGGTAGTAGCATTCACAGAAGTAGCAGGAGCCTTGAAAGTTAATATATTCTCAAGCGGTGGTAGGTAACCATAACGACTTGCTTGCATTGTGAGACCACCATTAATTGATATTGGCCCACCAATTACCAATGGGACAGACCAAGACTCGTTGGTTGCCATAGTTAAAAATGAACTACTGCCAATGATGAGTATCGCTCCAGTAAGAATAACAATGCTAAGCACTGCATTTGTCTCAAGATATGCCAAACTAGACTATTTGGTGATATTCGATTTAATAATAATTGCATGGATAAGAATTTCAAATGATATCATTTTAATTTGATAAACCTGTGTTGTAATCGGTTCCCGAGATCTTTTCTCGAAGGACAAAGGCAGATATGTATAATATTCTATGAAAATAAGTAGGCCAACCCAATCGTTTTTTGTCGCGCAACCCTGTGTCCAAAGTCGATGTCAATGTTTGCAGTAAAATATAGATCAGCGTGAGGGTTAGGCCTCAAGGATTTGAACCAGGCATGGTAAGCGATCAGGTATCATGCCGCAATGTCGATTTAGTATACAAAATTCAGCGTAAGAAATAAACTATGCTTACATTTGTTGACACTTGCTCTTGTCCTGAAATAATAGGTGTATAAGATTTAGCAGCCCCATCTGTAGCAGCATATGGCTGAGCTGCTAAAACAGGCTGAGGTGGTGAAGTCTCGAACTCATTAACACTGGCTGACTTTACCCCCACTATTTTTAATCCTAACGTTGATGCAGCAATATCCGCTTTGGACCTTGCGTTACTGATTGCCTCTTTGATAAGTAGATTTTTGGTTTCTTCTAATCTCTTATCTGATAATGTAAATGCTACATTATTCACATTATTTGCTCCCGCTGCTATTGCAGTATCTATCCATTTAGCAGTGTCGTTAATACTTGAGCTATCGATTTGTAAGGAATTAGTTGCTGTGAACCCTGTTATTGTGTTGCGTCCTTGTGAGTAGTTATAGTTTGGTGATATACTAAATGCAGATGTGCTAGTCTCATTTTGCTTAAGTCCTACTGATAATAATGCATTAAGAAGTTTGTTCATTATGAGTGAATTTGTATTCAGGGCGGCGTCTGCGGTGTGATTAGTTGTCTCTACTCCTAGGCTCAAGAGAACCTTATCAGCTTTTAGTTTAGTTGTTGCTGATCCTGGGACAGTTAACGTAGCATTGTTCGTAACATTGTTAATTGTTGATAGAGTGGTAGGTTCTGAATGTGCGATACCTTGTTGAGCATACACGCTAGCGTCGTTGATAAATATTGATAACAAGTAAAAAACAAATACCAGCGATAATGTGCTTCCGACAACTAGAATACAACTAGAAGGAGATAAGGTCACGAGCTCTTTAACATTAATTGTATATTTAAATCATGATGCAGGATATTAAACGACATGAATGTGTTTTCTGATTATGAATGAACCGTGATGTGACACCTGTTAATGCCTTAAATCGGTCGTCATCTAACTGATCCCATATCTCATTATTATTTAATCTCTCCCTCTGGATGAATACTACAGGACAACAGGGATAGGATCTACATAAGTTTAAAAATTAATGTCTGTTCTCCTCCTCCTCAAGTACACAATGGACGATATTACATAGTTTATGCAACGAAGAGTATAAATCTCGTATCATTGGAATCTCAAAATAAACAACATTTCAAGGAAATCCACTAAAGGGTAATTTTATAGAACCAGTGATAGAAGCACTGCTGCTACCTGTGATAGCAATACTACTGCCACCTCTAATAGTGCTGATGCTACCTGTGTTAGAAATAATAGTGCCATATGTGTTAGTGCATGATGCACGAATTGGGGAGTTTTCACCAGCAGTTTCACATACTGCCCCACCAGTAATGGTTGGTTGTTCACTCATTTGTATTCTGTCGTGGCCTGTACTCCCTCGTACTGTTCCAACGCCTCCTGTCTTGGAAGTAATGACAGTCGCGGTGTTGGTACATGAAGCAAGAATTGGAGAGTTTTCACCAGCAGTTTCACATAGTGCATTTTGAACAAGATTTGTTGATGGTTGAATCACTTGTCTGCTGTGGCCGTCTTTGATATGAGCAGGTCCCTTGAAAAAGTCCTCAAAACCAAATGCAATGTGTTCTCTTCCCGCTGTACTTGCTACGGTTAGTACACCAGCGAATGTTGCTACTGCGACCAATATGCTGGCAATTCTTCGGATGTTGGATATGTTCGTCGTTTTGTACTTCACTTTCCTTAGACTATCGTTGTGTTGTAGTTCATTTTACCACACTGCTATATCTGCGGTGCTTCACATCAAATGGTAAGAATATAGTAGGATCTCCCGATAGGTTTGAACTATTATTGATTCATCAGAAACATCCTACTAATAAAACTCAATCAATTCTACTCTGCCATATTATGTCACAAACAGACATTAGAAGTTTACACAAACTAATTTTAGTAGAATAACGAACACCTATTGTCGAGGTGTCAGAGTAAGATAAGTCCTTACTGAAAAGAAGAATGGTTTGTCAGTATATCCATTCAGCAAATCGACATATTGAACTTATGCACAAACTGTCACTGTATTAGATGGCAGAATTATTCCAATTGCAGCTACTAATTTGATACCGGAAATTAACAACCAATCTCGATATCTTTTATTTTCTTTATTGGTTCTGGGCAATAGTTTTAGCATAGTACGTAGTAATAAAGGAGCATCCTGCTAGTATCCTTTACAAAAGTAAAACATACGATATAAATGAAAAAAAGTTATTAGATGTGACAAGAGGTGTTATTGCTGGACAATCCAGCAAGAGATACTAAGATTAGCATCTCATCTGTAGCTATTTCGACTCTGACTAGTACGAATGGAATCTGGCGTACTTACTATTTGTTCAGTCAGCACATACAATTATTGGTAATATTCTAGAAGCCACTGTTTGCATATGATTGCATATGAGTGCTTGAGTGAATGTCATTTTATATTATAGTGACGTAGCGAAAGTAAACATGAATACCACATTGGTAAAGATTTTGCAAAACCATCATAATAAGATATGAGCTGTAGAAACCTCTGTGTCAGATATAAAGCTAGGAAAAACCGAAGAAGTAGCTACTACGCACAAGGCTACAAGAGATGTTCAACTTGTCAAATATTTATAAATTGGAATGGCACAAAATGTCCTTGCTGCAAACTATCACTGAGGGTCGTTCCACATGAAAAAACTAAAAATAGGTGATATTTTTTCCTGATGCCATGCTTATCATCTTTTCCTAGAGACTACCCTCACGTACTAGTATGGCAGCTACTGTCACGTACTAGTATGGCACAAGATACATACGAATGGTGATCATTGTAGCTGAGTGACACAGTATGCATAGTGTTGAAAGCTACGTCAATGGAACTTAAGGCATCATATTACTAGATGCTTTTTAGCAACTTTTTTTGAACAGATTGTTGGAAATGTATTGATATTGACTTATAAAGCCGCAGGCAGGTAGCACAGTGAAAAGACTGATATCCCGGGCTCAAAACCCGACCCGTCCACTCTTTTTTGTTTTAGGCTCTAGACTTTCTGTAGATTTTCATCCGTCATTCTTTTATGGATATATCATGATATATCGCGAGACCATTGTAGAGACATCCTTACCTAAAATTCGAGATGCCATTAGGTTATATTGAAATTAACATTATGGTATAGGCGCGCCCCCGCACAAATGCAAAAACATTGGCGGGCTACCAGCATTCTTGTTATTAATTAGCGAATACTCTTTTAATTCCGCCAAATCAGATTTTTCTTCTTCTGGTGAATGCCAGATAGCGTGTAATGTACATTTGCTATTTGACAAGATCGTTTCATTTACAAGGGGCAGTATTGGTAAGTAGGTCTTTTGTTTTAGATATGGATTCCACGCATTGTAAACGAATGCAATGGTTGGAGATATGCCTAACCTGCTCAACTGTGTTTTTTCAATTGTTGTTGGAGTTGTTTGGTTGAGTGTTGGAGTTGTTTGGTTGAGTGTTGGAGTTGTTTGGTTGAGTGTTGGAGTTGTTTGGTTGAGTGTTGGAGTTGTTTGGTTGAGTGTTGGAGTTGTTTGGTTGAGTGTTGGAGTTGTTTGGTTGAGTGCTGGAGTTGTTTGGTTGAGAGTTGGAGTTG
>JASHSN010000678.1 GCA_030038695.1 Nitrososphaeraceae archaeon | reverse complement strand
GTTATGCCTTTTTTGCTAGCCAACAAGGGCTACCCTACAACAGGCTTAGTTTCAGTTTAGATGTATGCCATTGTTGCTTATACGGGATATTGTCTCACTGTTACGTAGTCGACTAGAGCCTTTATTGTAGCTAAATAACGTAAATCTTCTATGTTGTAGATCATATTTCTTGTCTGATATTACGTAATCATATACGAAGATTGTAATAGTATGCGTCAATACCTGTTCTGTTATTGGTCAAGTGTGCGGCATTGGTAGGGTTAAATTCAAATCCTACCTGTTCTAGTTCAAAAATATATAAAAAGTAGCATTGAAACATATTTGTTACATACAATACAAATGATGTGCTCAGTGGTGCCTATTTCATAGTAATATCCGCTATAGGCTAGTATTCTCTTATTGCAATGATGATTACTAGTGGACGTTTCGAGATAAAGACGAGGTAGATATCCTTGCGGTCTAATTTTACAACGTCATACGTTGCCTGATCTTCCTGCCTATGTTTAGATGATTGTTCAAGGAAAGCAACAACTAATGAAAGTGATGCATCCATATACGTGGGTTACTACCAGAAGATCCGTCTTGTGAAAAGATTGAACCACCATTGATATCGTTACCACTCATGCCATAAGGACCGATATTATTAGGTGAATTGTTATTTATATCGCCCGTAGCAAAATTTGGACCTCTAGAGTTAATAGGGGATGTTACGTTGTCACCACCAGAGAATGTCATACTTCTACTCAAATCACTAAACGCATTATCATCGCCGTGTCGTTTCACATTGTCATATGTGAATCCACTACCTAAATGATTATAGTTTATGGGTACCGCATAAGAAGGGGATAACTTTGCAGTCACCATAATCAATAGTAGTACGAACATTAATATACTCAATATTTCTATATAATTGAAAATATTATTCATAGTGTTCTACCTACTATGTTTGATTTACTATTTTACTAATATAAAACATAACTGTATATATTCTTTCCAGAAGATCCCTTTTATATTATATTAGTAGTAGAGTTCGGTGTGGCGGTGACAGTGGTGGTGGTTTATTAACAGTATTGAAAGAATTCGGTTACAAGTCACGATAGCCGTACTGATAACCGTGGTGACATCTGTATGGGTATATTATTATACGGATGCTGAGGAATATATGCACAATATAACCAAGAAAGCATCAAGAGGATTAACTCTTGTAAAAAGTAACGTACTGAGAAGCACTTTTGGATTATATAACGAATTACGTGATAAATCGAAATCCAGTAGATTTGACATACCTACAGCAGCAGCTTACTCCTCAGCAGATCTCTCAGCTGGAATTGTTAGTGAAAACAATGCAAGCTCAAACCAACCAGGGCTTGCAGTTGATACGTATCCTGTAGGATTAGCAGTAAATCCAATTATCAAGAAGATATACACAGCAAACGAGCTATCAAATAGTCTGTCAGTTATAAGTAGTACTAGTAATAATGTAGAGAACACTATTAGTGTCGGGGATTTTCCATATGGAGTTGCTGTTAATCCTTTTGATAGTCGAGTATACGTTACAAACAGAGGTTCTAATACCGTATCTGTTATTGATGGTTCCACAAATACTAAATTGCATAATATAACTGTACAGAATTCACCAGTGGGCATAGCTGTTAATCCCGCAGCCAATTGGATATATGTCACGAACATCGACTCTGATACCGTATCTGTTATTGACGGCATCACTAACAAGGTGATCGCTAACATTACTGTGGGAAAGTTTCCCTATGGCATAGCAATTAATCCTTTTATTAACAGGGTATACGTAACGAACATCGGGTCTGATACCGTATCTGTTATAAATGCTTTAAGAGACAAGGTGATCGCTAACATTACCGTCGGTAAGGGTCCGGTAGGCATAGCTGTTAATCCATCCACCAATATAATTTACGTAACAAATTATGCCTCAAATACCGTATCTGTTATAAATGGAGCAAATAACAAGGTGATCGCTAACATTACCGTCGGTAAGGGTCCGGTAGGCATAGCTGTTAACCCTGTGACTAACAAGATATACTTGACTAATATTCAGTCGAGTACTGTATCAGTTATTAATGGTGTAACTAATAAGGTAGCATCTACAATAGCAGTTAATCCAAGTCTTGCAGGGTCATATAGAATCCGTGATCCAGTACTAAGTATGCCAATTACTGCCAAATTTCCTCTTATTGCAAGTCTACTAGGAGTTGATGATATTACAAACATGATATATGTCACAAACACAGGTTCTGATACTGTGTCTATTATCGACGGAAACACAGATAGTCTAGTGGTAAAAGTGGATTTTAATGTTAAACCTCTTAATTCAGGAGAAATACAGTGCAATGGACAACTGATTCCACCTGATACCTATTTTTTGTATAGAAATGGTACAAATCTAATATGTACTGCTAATGCCGGTCAGGGTTACAAGTTTGGCTCATGGTCTAATATAGCATATGGTTCAATCAATCCGCTTAATTTGAAGGTATCTCTATATGGAGGCACAATAACTGCCAACTTTAATCATACGCTTTCACCAGATCAGTATTTGGCAATCGTTATCGGTCCTGTTTCGATTATGTCAATAATTGTAGGCTGGTTTTTTAGAAATAGACAACGAAGGCATCTTAGCAAATACATGACATTAATAGATCTTGCCTACGAAACATCATATAGGAACAACAACAACAACAAAGAGTTCTTGTTACGCTTGCAACTAATTAGAATGGAGGTTATACATTTATTTAAAAAAGGCAAGATAAGCGATTCCCACTACAATATCTTACAGAATAGAATATCTGAATACATGGTGAAAGTCAATAGTTAGCCTTCGATACTACTAAACCTTTGTATGAATCAGTAGACAGGGTTTTAAAGTACAACGTGGATAGGTTCTACATAGATGGCAGAATCTGGATTAAAGAATGCATCTGAAAAATCGATGGAAATAGAACTAACTGTGACAGGTAGAAAGTCACAGCGCAAGATATCCAGACCTGTGTGGTTTGTATACGAAGACAATTCGTTGTATTTACTTCCAGTTCAAGGCTCAGAGACTAATTGGTATAAGAATATATTACACGATTCTGATGTGAAGATTTCTGTAGCTGGACA
>JASHSN010000677.1 GCA_030038695.1 Nitrososphaeraceae archaeon | reverse complement strand
GAAAAGCAACAAATACAAGCATTATCTTTCCAAACTCTTTAGAGAAAATAGTGAGGGAGAGATTGTTGGCGAGGACGCAATCAACAACGCAATAAGCTCTCTATCCGCCGATGCAGACTTTGATGGTGAAACTATACCTTTACATGTACGAGTAGCATGGGGTCAGAAAGAGAACAAAGCCAAAGAAGGCTGCATATATTATGATATGACTGATTCTCAAGGCCGCATAGTTGAGGTAGCTGTAAACGGGTGGCGTGTTATAAATGGCATTGACCATGATGTTCCAATCCTCTTTAAACGACATAACCAGACACCACAGGTTACACCGGATGAGAATTATACAAAAGATATCTTTGATAGATTTTTGGATTTAACTAATGTTCGAAATGAAGAACACAGGCTTCTCCTCAAGGTGTTTACAGTTTCCGCGTTCATCCCGGAAATAGACCATGCAATCTTAACAACTTATGGCCCTCAAGGCGCTGCTAAATCATTCCTACTCAGACTAATTAAGATGCTTGTAGATCCGAGTAAGCCGGTTTTGCTAACGTTGCTCAAGAATATCCCTGAATTTATACAGCAGGTAAATCACAATTACCTTGTCTTCTGGGATAACGTGAAGTATATCCCCTACTGGCTTTCAGATGAAATATGCAAAGCCGTTACTGGTATAGGACATACTAAAAGAGAACTTTACTCAGACGACGATGACATTATCTACGAGCACAGGCGGATAATATCAATAAATGGAATCAATGTCTCGCTCACAGAACCTGATGCATTAGATAGGAGTATCTTCATTGAATTACCTGATATTGACGAAAATACCAGAAGGGAGAAAGAAGAATTACTAGTTGAATTCGAAAAAATAAAGCCTAAACTACTTGGTTACATATTTGACACGGTAGTTAAAGCAATACAAATCAAACCAACTTTAAAGTTAACCAAACTTCCAAGGATGGCAGATTTTGCCAAATGGGGAGAAGCGATCTCTAGGACAATGGGTTATGATGATTTTGCATTTACTGAAGCGTATGCAGATAACAGAAATCAACAAAATATCGTTGCAGTAGAAGAGAATATCATCGGATCCGTATTTGTCAAGTTTTATCGTGATTACGAAATAAAAAACAGCTTGAATCCAACATTTGTGGGTTCCCCGGAATCGCTGCAACGAGGACTCGAAGATTTCGCGGAATCAAATGATATCAACATTAATTACCGCCAATTTCCAAAAGCCCCTAATATCCTAGTAAAGAAGTTGAAGTCCATAAAGTCAAACTTAAAGGATGGCTTCGGCATAGTTGTCGATATAGATAGGGATAGCGCGAACAATTCAATCATAACAATTTACCGAAATCAAAGAAAACCAAATACTCTTCATCCCACTAATAGAGATTACTATGAAATAATGGTTCAGCAAAAACACCTACAGAATTACAGGCCTCAGACCCCCTACAATAACGAAGTAACCTCCGTAACATCCGAACCTCCGGTAGCAATGCAAAATTCAGCCGGAGGCATGGAGGCAACGGAGGTTACTTCCTTATCTCTGGGGGTTGATACTACAAAAAACGATGAAATTATTGCTGCAACCAGTGGTTCTTCGCTACATAATCAGGCAGATACTAACAGCGTTAGTGCTGGGGGATTTAAAACTTGAATAAAATCTCGCCAACTGCCTCTGACAATAGTATTATTCCAATTGGCTCATGGATCGCATTTGACGATGAATGGGAACCTGACTCAGAACCAATCAGTCAAGGGAAAACCACTATAATAAAATCTTCTCATCACTACAATAAAGTAACCTATACAACGTCCAAATCTGAAGAAACACAGACCCTTCATAGAATTACAACATTCGCCTATGAGGACAACTATGGCAATAAAGGAGCAATGGATATAGCCGACTTTGTATCTTGTCAGAATCCTAGCAAAGAGTTTTTGCTAGCGATTAAGAATAAGCTGTTACTTTATGACTATTGTTTTGCATGGGGTTCTAAAGCCATCAAATATAAAAATGAAAAAACTGGCAACTTGGAAGGCATATATGGCGACCTAGTCGTACTTGATACCAACTTTAGGCTTAATGGTATCGAGTCTGTAATCAGATACGATAAATTCACAGGAATACCATATATTAAATGTAGCAACTCAAGTCGTCCAATAGATATAGACCTGCTTCAAGTTTTTGCTAAACCACTTGTAAAATATGTAATTTTCAAAAACAGATACAAAAGTCTACATCTCCATGACGTTTCCACTGCATTGTTAGGCTATGGTAAGTTATTATCAGGAAAAGATATCGGAACTTTGTCTGTAGCAGAACGTAAAGCGTACTGCTTACAGGATGCCCACATTGTGGCCGATCTCGTAAGGATAAACAATGGAGATATAATAAAAACAATGCAAGTCATATCCAAACACATCGGCCTGACACTCTATGAAGTATGCCATAAAGGAATGACTGCAATTTGGAACAAAATATTGAATGATTCTATTTACAGAAGAATTTCATTGGTAGGTTATGATAACATACCGCCTGTTTTACGCAAATTATATTCCAACAATCAATCGTATTTGTATTACAGAGTTACCAATGAAGATTTTGATTCAGAACTAGAGGAAGAAGATGAAGAAGATGAGCTAGAAAAAGATGAAAGGGAAGATAACTTTAATCAAGAATCAATACAATATCAAAATAGAAATGCTCGTAATAATCCGAATCAAGTATTTCAAAAATACAAAGGTGCGGTTGTTTTAGAGCCGAAAAGAGGAATACATCAAGATGCACACCTATTTGATGTCACGAGTCTGTATCCTACTATTATAATCAAGTATAATTTATCACCTGAAACTGTGAATTGCTCGTGTTGTAGAGATAATAACGAGGCCAGACAGACATTTACAACTGAAATTCTGACCGATTGTAAATATACAGAGGATGGATATTATTGGATATGCCAGCGTAAAAAGGGTCTCTTCGCAAAAATATTAGCGGAACTAACGGAAGAACGCATAAGATACAAAAAGTCTGGGTTAGAAGTTGAAAGCCAAGCAATCAAGGCCATTATAAATTCTGGCTATGGTGTGTTTGGTCATCCATACTTCAAATATTATGATCCAAGAGTGGCTGAACTAGTGACAGCTTTAGGGAGATATACATTGACTAAAATGCAAGATATAGCTAATGGTCTAGGATTTGTTACTCTATACGGTGATACAGATTCACTTTTCGTTAATAATATAAAGCGAAATGTAGATGTGCAGAAGTTCATAGATGAATGCAAGTCGACGTTAGGTGTAGAGGTTGCACGTGAAAAAATATTTAGTAAACTAATTCTAGTTGGCAAAAAACATTACGTTGGAATACTATCAGGCTCCAGCAAAGACACTATCATAAAAGGGATGGAGGGAATAAAGTCAGACAGACCGAAATTTATCCATAGAATATTTATGCAATTAGTGCAGGATATTAAAAATGATACAAATCCTATTCCTAAATTAAAACAAGAATTTCAACAGTTAGATAGTAGACAAGTTCCACCAGAGTCTCTAGCTATTTCTTTAGTATTGCGTAAAAATCCAGAAGAATACGGTCAAGTCTGCAAGCAAAGCAGGCTTGGAACCAAACTTGGACTACGCAAGGGTAATACACTTGTTTATTATAAATGTGATACGCAACAGTCAGTTTATGATGTTAAAAGCAAACAAGATAAAATGAGAGCAGTCCATGAGTCGGAAAATCAAGATGATATCAGTTACGCAGAATACAAAAAGATGCTTATGAATAGTGTCAAAGATGTCTTGGAGATTTTGGGGTATGACGCCGAAAAAGAGTTGCTAGGTAAGAAACAATTGATTAATAGCATCTACTTTAGGAGAACGAAGTAGTTGAGCAAAAGTTACTCGACTAATGCTAGTCAAGAGAAGCAAAGAAGAAAGCAACTTGTTTCAGATGGAATTGACCTCATTTTATCATTGTTTATTGCTGTAGGTCAGCAGAGGCAATTTCCCAGAACTATCATGACCAAGAATCTAAATCGTCAGATAGTTGTTCATACAAAAGAAGAGATTCTATATTGGTTCGCACAGGCAGAGTATCAAGACTGTAGAATCAATGCTTATCCGGCATTTCTGTCAAAAGCAGAAGAACAAGATTATCATAAAGGGGTTAACATGAATTTATTCTCGCCAAATATCTTGTTTATCGACTTCGATGCTAAAAGGTTCGATTCTGATACCTCACTTGAGAAAGCGTTAAAACAAATTCTAAAGCATATCGCTTCTTTACTTCACGACGTCAGTCCATTAGTTTTGTGGTCTGGACACGGCTACCACATTATTATTCCTGTTAACGCCAAAGAAGCATTAGAGAATTTTACTGACTTCACGCCATATACTACGGAACCATCAAAAGAATTCTTGCAGTTTGCAGAGAGATACTTGTCACTAAGTAAAGCTGATACGGCGAACAATCCTGGATTCAAATCTTGCCTACTAAGAGCCTATGCGAAAAGTCCTGCTGCTCTGTAAGTAATACATGTACAAGCAAAATGTAACATAGCTACGTAGTTTTCTAGTTTTTTCTCCCATCGTATCAATAATCTTCTAAACCTATTCATCCAGGAGTGGGTTCTTTCAACAATCCAATGTCTAGCTCTGTATCGTGGTATTCG
>JASHSN010000676.1 GCA_030038695.1 Nitrososphaeraceae archaeon | reverse complement strand
TCTCTAAGACGTGCTTCAGATTCTCCATAGAATTTACTCATTATTTCAGGTCCTGAAATGCTAATAAAGTGGGAGTTACTTTCACTCGCTACTGCCTTTGCCAAAAGAGTCTTGCCGGTTCCAGGAGGACCGTGTAATAGTATACCTTTTGGAGCCTCTATGCCTAGTTTTTCAAAAATTTCTGGATGTCTTAACGGAAGTTCAATCATCTCTCTAACTTTTTGGATTTCTTCCTTTAGGCCTCCAATGTCTTCGTACGCGACCTGTGCAGTGCCACCTCTTAATGCACTACCCCTCTCGGCTATATGGAACATTGTCTTTTGAGTAATCAAAACAGCATCACTAGTCTGAGGTGTTACACCAATAACTTGGAATGTAAGTCTGCCACCAAAGTAAGGAACCATGACATTATCTCCTTTGATAAGAGGTACACTTTCAAGAGCATCAGCAAGATACCGCTCGTCAATCTGCGGTATAGCCTCTAAAGGTGCAACTATAACTTTTTCAGCCGGAACTGCCTTGATTTTCCTTACAATTACTGTATCTCCGATAGCTACTCCAGCATTATTCCTTACTAGACCATCAACTCGAATTATTCCCTTTCCTTCATCTGAAGGGTAAAGTGGCAAACATTTGGCAACAGTTCGGCGTTTGCCTCCAATTTCAATAACATCACCAGTAGATGCGCTCAATGAATCCATAGAATCATAGTCAATACGCGCCACTCCACGCCCAACATCCCTCGTATATGATTCCAGTATTTTTAGAGAAAAAGGATCACTACCTTTGTTCATTCTAAGACGTACTTCTTTTGCAATTAAGCCTTATACATCTTTTGACATTTGAGATTTCGAGATGAAGATATAGCACACTATTCAATTGCGTGAAAATACCCAAATAGTCAACCCATCTTTAATTACTAATTCACCCATTCTGCAACAAAGACTAGTTCGATCTATCCCACGGCAGGTCTACTACTTTTCAACCAAGGGTCAAGAAGAACCATCAGGTCTTGTACTAGCTAGCAACACGACTTGCGGGAAGAGACCGTTCATCGCAATCAAGGCAAAACGTGAGAATGCATCACTACTAATACTAAACCAATATTTCAGCATTATAACAGTATTATCAGGCTCCATTCATGTAGGGGAGAATATGATTATCATGTAGGCTAAGCTGATAAATGTCGTCTATGCGGATGTGATCTGTGATCGCCAATCTTTTCACAAGGTTATTTTTGCAGAATCACAATAAATGGTAGTTTTCCATACATAATTATCATGTACGTTGCAGTACAATAATTATCATTCTAACATATAATATAGGGGAAGATGATTAACTTCTGCTGTGTTATAAGATGCGAACTACAATATCTGCGATTAAAGCAGACATAGGTGGAATCGGAGGACACACTAGGCCTAGTGATGAACTAGTTGAGGTTGTAAAAAATTATGTTGCTCGAACATCGCGAGAAGAGCACATCCTAATCGACTATTACGTCGGATACACAGGCGATGATATACATATAGTAATGACACACACATTTGGTGCAGAAAACGAAAAAATTCACAAACTTGCGTGGGATGCATTTAAGGAAGGAACACAGTTGGCCAAGGAACAAGGGTTATACGGCGCTGGGCAAGATCTATTAAAGGATGCGTTTTCAGGTAACGTAAAGGGTATGGGTCCAGGTGTAGCAGAAATCGAGATGGAAGAGCGCCCAAGTGAAGTCTTCTGCATTCTGGCAGCAGATAAAACGGAACCAGGCGCGTTTAATTTTCCACTTTGGAGGGCGTTTGTTGATGCTAGGAGCAGTACTGGACTAATTATCAACGAAAAGCTTGCGTCTGGAGTGACCTTTAAAATGATGGATGTGATGACCGGCATGATTGCTAACCTAAAGCTTTGGGAAGACAAGCCTGAACTGGAAGCATCTTTGATGTATCCTGGAAGATATGTTGTGCATTCTGTTCTATCTATGGATGGAGAACAAATCGTAGCCGCTTCGACTGATAGGTTACACAATATCGCTGGAACTTATGTTGGCAAGGATGATCCTATCGCCATTATAAGAACACAGAAGGATTTCCCTGCAACAGAAGAAGCGTGTAGTGCTTTTAATAATCCTCACTACGTATCTGGAAATACTAGAGGAAGCCATCATTTGCCGCTTATGCCAGTTAAATTAAATTCTGCAGCCAGTGTCAATTATGCTATTCCCATTGTCTCATGTTTGATCTTCAGTATGCATAATGGTAAAATAACGGGACCTCACGACGGCTTTGGTACTGCAGATTGGGACCTACAAAGGTTATGGGCTTCTGAGAGAGCCGCCATTATGCGCAATCAAGGTTTCATTCATCCTGCTACCCTAGTTCCAGAGGAACTCGAATACAATAAAGGGTATGAGGCAAGAATGAACAAGCTGAATAAGAAATTTACACACGTAGATAAAAAAAAGCTAATTTAACAGGCAATAAGGGATTTGCCTTAGTGGTTGTGTGCGTAGTTTGATTAGATAGATGTATAATCATAGGACATACTCAGCAGTATGTATGGAATGGAGTTATGACATGTTCATGTACTTGCCTATTGATCAGCGCTCTTTCTGTAAGCGTGATTCATTAGTATTATAATCTCGTCTCAATGGATTAACCTAAGGCTCTTATCCCCCGATTCCTTTAGAAAATTGTTGATATCTGTTATAATGTTCGAAAAAATGTTGTCGAATAATTGTCTTTCATGGGACAGACCATATATTCTACATCGTGTTGAGAACGGTGTCACCGATATCAACCATATATTTTTATAATTTGGCTGCAAGAGTTCCAATTCCCCAATTCTATTTAAATCCGCCTTATTTCTCACAATTTCTATAATAATAGATTTATCAGGCGTCCTACTTAAGCTCGTAATACTTGGTACAACTACATCAATCGATAGATTATCCTTTACTTGGATTTTCCTCTCAGATGGGAGACTACAGACCGTAAGCATGAAATGAAGGAGTGCTTCACACAAGACTGCAATTGTTTCATCCTTATCCCTGGCACTTCGTTCAAGATCCATTTTTGTGACACATTCAGCCATTATAAGATCAATATACTTTCCTGCGAGGTCAATATTTGAAGTAATATCACATCGAATTCTTTTGTTCCCGATGCTTTCGATCGTTGAGTATAAGATGTCCTTTATTTCTTCGCTACTTAACATTCCTAGTGAATCAATACCTTAATCGAATATTTTTATAGCGATTACCAAAAGTCATGTTAGATTAATTGTATGTCGTTTATATATAGTCTGTGAAGATATTGACAAGTATAGAGCTGCGGTATTTTGCCATCGTCCTTCTTTCTGATTCCTATTTCTTGCTCCCCACAGCCCAAGCAATCCCACAATAAAGAGCTGCTTGGTACGAATTGGGAATCAATAAGATCAGCAAATGCCTACTATGCGCTTCTATGCGAAGCACCGCTTATACCAAACGTTCCCGATCTTGGAGATGTTTTTGATGTACTACCCAATGATATAGAAATTGGCAAACTGACTCAATGATGCCCTCTAGTTAATATATTGATAAGACGTTAATCGGCATTATGGAACATCTTGAACCGAGTCAATTTGATGAATTATTCTCCTCATTGGATAAGGTCATAGTAATGTTTTATGCAGATTGGTGTCCTTTTTGTCAAAAATTCACACCCGTATTTGAATCTGCCACTAGATCGAAATCTGCTACTAGCTTGAAAATGTTTGCAGCCAAGTTGAATGATGATGATAATCCATTATGGGAAAGATTCTCGATAAACGCTGTTCCTACCATTATTGCCTTTGACAAAGGCAACATCGTTTCGAGGAGAGATGCTAGGATGGGCGCAGGCCTACACCATTCAGATCTCTATTCCATATTAGAAGAAGTACAGCAAAAAAGCATCTGAAGTACGTAATTTTTAGCTCAAATATTGTTAAAGGTACAGTATTGCTAATTGACACCAACGCCATAAGTATGCCGCATCTGACTTGCAATTGCAGTGGTATCTCAAATTGTCTTTATAGTCTTTATAGCTCACAATATATTAGCATGCATAATGTGTAGTTTAACAATAAAGAGTATTACCCCTACGGATCAAAAGCTCTTCAGTCTGATTGTACAACAAATCCGGAAACATTATTATCAGTCCGAACAATCCTTTCCGATTGTATTTTCGTTGGCTTAATAGCCTCTATGAGAGAACATCATAATTTGTCAGCCCCTTTATTCTATGTTGTAATTATATGATTGTGTGGGACTAGAATTGGCCCACCTTTTGCCATCTCTGTGATTTACACTGACGATTTTTGATATTATGGCGTTGTAGCATTGAAATTTAAAAGCATAATTCTGCAATGACATTTTGTTGAACACCCTATTATCATAAGTCTCGAGAAAGCGTGACATGACGTGTGTCAATGTTCGTAGATTCAGGTTTTGTTTTGATTTCATCCAAATGTGGTACTGGCGCAATTTCCTATAACTTTTCAGCTATTAGAGTTAACGATCCTCATATACATGCCTGCCAGATTTCAATTCTCAATTTTTCTACTTTATGTTCGGTGTAACATGAAGTGCATTGGACACCAACAATAATTCGCTGCCGACAGACGTATCGGACAAGAAATCCTATGTACGTCGATCGTAAATGGAATATGAGGGAATCTTTCAGCGCATGAGATATCGTACAGCTCCCAGATCCATAGATTTTACCTTCTTTGGTGGTCACGGTAAAGCATATGATAATATCATGTCGATAGCGTCAATTTCTTGTTGATGCGATTTGCACTGGCAATTTTTGGATGCAAGCTATTATTTTAGTGCGTGGCCGTGGATATAAAATAGTAGGATACAGCCACGTATTTGTACCCAATCTTTTCTGCTAGTTTTAGATGAATGAATGATCTCATTACATCAACATCTAGTTGCGTGCCATCATGCTCCGTGCATTTGAGCAGACACCTATGAGAGGCAGAATGCTACTAATAATTATAGCGTCGGTCAATGCTGATAATATGCAGCAACATAGATATGTGGAGGAAAGAAATGTATTCTCTCGTCTTGGCATGTCGTGAATTCCACTCCGAGATAGATAGATAGATATTGCAGATGTGACCAAAAAAAGAAAAAGGCATGATGATTAATTGATCAGAAAAGAAATAAAATATCTAATTATCATTGTTGCGGGCATTACGATTATATTTATTGGTGTTCGCTTTGCTTTCGGTGAGCCAAATCCCTTCTACGTAGTTGCTAGTGGTAGTATGATACCTAATCTTAACATCAACGATTTTGTTATCGTAAGCCACAACATTCCGTTTGACAACTTGAAGGTTGGAGATATTATAGTATTCCGAACGTACTACCCGAATCCCGATACTGGACAACAGGAAACTATAGTGCACCGAGTAGCTCAAATAGTAACTGATCCAGATAACGGCCAAAGAATTATCAGGACTAAAGGTGACGCGAATCCCGGTTCAATACCTCAACTCGATTATCCTATCTTTCAACAAAATTACATTGGAAAAGTGGTTTATGTCATACCGGAGTTGGGCGTAATTACGGACGCCCTTCGCCCGCCAACAAATTATATTTTGATCGGACTCATTTTGGTAGTACTGATCTACTATCTTAGAAAAAAGAACCCGGAAGTCCCCAGCCCCAACGTTGGGGCCAGCATCGGCAACACTGACAATTTGGGCAGCACTGGAAAAGGAGAAGAGACTGGGTATACGAGCACCACGGACACAGGCGGTTCCGATAGGGGCGTCGAGACAGACAACACGAAGGCAAATGGCGGGAGTACTGTGGGTAAGGAAGGCTCGTGACTTACATCAAGTGCGCCGTGTAATATCCATGTATAGCATAAACTTTTCGATGCAGCAGGAATTACATCGCCCAGGTAGACAGCAAGTTCGTGATTTATTCGCTGATTCTACATATGATTAACCCATAGTGATCATCCTATTCAGAAAAGATAAAAGTGAACTTATAGAATCAGAATGAGACCCTCTTGTCGCTCCCTAAGATTTGTTGCCGCTTAAAAAGGTGCATAATTATGAAGCACCGGCCATACACTGACCATTTTTATCTCCTAGAGGAAATTGAGTTCAACTAATGCTACTATACTTTACGCTGTATGAAGATATGTATTTTCAACCCACACTTGTCTTAAAAAAACTGTTGAAGATGTATGGAAGCCGCTACAGTTCATAACAGACTTATGATGCGTAGACAATAAATTAATTATACGTTTCATCGGCTAATGAATCGAGCTAAATAAGCTATCGTGCTGGAAGCGTTACCGCACCCTCCGAAGCAGAGCTAACCAAAGACGCGTATTTGGCTAGAGCGCCATTAGTGTAGTGAGGTTTGTTTGGCTTCCATTTCTTCTCCCTTCTGCGCATTTCTGCCTTTGATACCTGTAAATTTATCTTGCCCCTTTTTATATCAAGATCTACCATGTCTCCATCCTTCACCAGAGATATTGGTCCACCTACCATTGCCTCAGGCGTCACATGACCTACCATAAATCCTCTTGTCGCGCCTGAAAATCTTCCATCGGTCACCATTGCGACCTTCTCCCCAAGTCCTTGACCAACAAGAGCAGCAGTAACTCCTAGCATTTCCCTCATACCAGGTCCTCCCTTTGGACCTTCGTATCTTATTACCACCACATCCCCCTCAACTATTTTCCTCTTGGATATTGCTTCAAAAGCGTCTTCCTCAGCATTGAAGACACGAGCCTTTCCTACAAAACGTGGTCTATTCAATCCAGCTATTTTCACAACAGCCCCGTTTGGAGCCAGAGACCCTTTGAGAATTGCTAGGGTACCCGCTTCGTTTATTGGAGCTTCGATAGGTTTGACTACGTTTTGTTGATCATTGTATGAAAATTGTACTGATTCAAGATTATTGCTCATGGTGTTTCCTGTAACAGTGATGACTCCTCCGTGGAGAAGATCTTTCTTCAATAGCTTTTTCAGAATCAAAGGAACTCCACCAACTTTGTCAAGATCAGTCATCACATATGAGCCCCCTGGTCGCATATCTGCAATATGGGGAGTTCTTTTTCTGATTCTTTCAAAGTCACTAACTTTGAGTTTAACTCCTATTTCCCTCGATAAAGCGAGCAGATGGAGGATCGAATTAGTCGATCCTCCGATTGCATTAGCTACCGTAATAGCATTTTCAAATGATTCAAAAGTCAAAATATCCTTTGGACGGATGTTATTTTCTATTAAATTGAAAATTGCCTTACCTGTATCATAACATATTTCAGATCTTCGCTGGCTTTCTGCAGGTGCAGTCGCACTGCCAGGCAACGACATCCCTATTGCCTCGCTAATCGAAGCCATGGTATTAGCCGTATACATTCCTGCACAAGAGCCTGCTGAAGGACAGGCGACATTCTCAAGGCCTATTAGTTCCGCATTGGTTATCATACCCGCCTCAAAAGTCCCCACAGCCTCATAGACATCTTGGATTGTGACAGTTTTGCCATTCCAATTTCCAGGCATTATAGTACCACCGTAAACAAATATAGATGGCACGTTAAGCCGAGCCATACCCATCAAAGTTCCAGGCAAACTCTTGTCGCAACCGGATAAACCTACTACGGCATCGTACTGATGAGCTCTCACCATAACTTCAATCGAGTCAGCTATAATTTCTCTACTTACCAGTGATGCTTTCATTCCTTCATGGCCCATTGCTATTCCATCGGAAACTGCGATGGCGGTAAATTCTCTCGGCGTGCATCCAGAATCTCTAACACCTTGTTTTGCATTTTGCGCAAGCTTGCAAAGGTGAATGTTACAAGGAGTTGCCTCATTACATGTAGATGATACTCCAACTATCGGTCTACCCAAATCTTCGTCTGTAAGACCCATTGCCTTATACATAGCCCTATGAGGTGCCCTGGCTGGTCCTTCTATGACTGTTCTACTAGGTAAGGTCATCATCTGATTTAACTTCGGGTTAATATTTTAAGATTCATAATCATCACGTGCAATTGCAAGACCCGGTGGCGCGCGCCCAAAAAATAAGATTATACCACCTAGTGGCTCATCGCTATATTATTCCAACGAGGCAATGATTTTTACTGCATCTAATCCTTCCATTTTAA
>JASHSN010000675.1 GCA_030038695.1 Nitrososphaeraceae archaeon | reverse complement strand
CCGCATGTTATTGGTCATAGTATGACATATACGGTTATTATCTTACTATTCAGGTTGTTGAGTATATTTGTATGGTTAGCGGGACGATCTAGGAATATGAGAAGCTTTCAGTTTCAAATTTCATGTCAACACATCTTTGTAGATGGACTGGGTTTCATTCCGGCGTTTGTTGGTGTAATAATTCCTTTATTAGCTGGCCAAGGAATTATTAGCAATGACCTTGCCACCATGGATTGTAATTGGAGTATTGATGTCCTGCTCCCAACCCTGATTGTATAGCATATTTTCGAATTCTGCCTTCGACATGCGGTTTTCGGCTTCAAGTTTGTCACCGACTAGCTTACACCAAATAACATTATGGTCTATGTTAACAGCATAAATGAGGTAATCTTTATCTTTATTTTTAAAGAGCTTGGGAATCACCATTGCCTAACCTTCTTTTGCATCAGACATTATTTATTGTTCCCCAAAGTCTAGGTTACGAGCCGTCATACGCTTTTATACGGTCTGAGTAGATGGTCTCTATTATACTTCGAGTCTAGCCAGTTTCAAAAAAAACTGCCATTATTTTTTTTAACGAATTTAAGAGATCATTCTTTTTATGTGCCGAAACAACTGTATCCCTTATCAACAAATATAGATAACATGTGAAGATCCAATATTTTTGGATGCATCGTTGGTCCAGAATTATGCAATTATCTTACCTTCGTCATACCAAATAAGAATGGATTGAATTAATTAATACCCACAGTTATCCAGCATACTATAAAAAGATACAAGACAGGGCTACAGTCATGCGTTCTTCTTAGTACAACCGTTAATAGACATATTGTCCTATGATTTCCGGTGATCTGAAAATTTGATTCCTCTGGCCTCTGAAGAACAAGAACAAAGAAAAGTTCGTTTTCTTCTCGAATTTGATAACCCATTTATGTGCATAAAATGTGGACAAAGATTTAAGAGGAAAAGGCATTTGAAGGAACATAAAGAAGAAGTCCATTCCTATTGAAGTTAAACAGAACCTATCTTGGCAAACAATTTCAACATCTAGTCTTAATTACGACTATTTTATTACAAACCATGTAGTTTAGCCCTGACCTCTATCCTAAACTACCGATATTAACATCGTATATCATATAAGTAAATTCTTGTTGTATAATAACAATCTAATTACTTTGGACCTTAATCCAAAGGCAAAAGGCAGAGATCTGATGAATGAAGACACAGATTAAAAATTACAAAAATGCCTGCGTCTTCAAGATATAGCTTAAGTATAACCTGCATCTGAATTGTAAAAATGACAAACTACCATGCGGAAGACAGGCCTCATGTACTTGACCCTGCTGAGATCCAAAATCTCCTTTCTATGAGGTTGATTGCTAACCTGGCCACTACCGATGGCGATGGAGGTATTCACCTAGTGCCCATGTGGTTCCTAAGAATAGCCGATGATATCTGTATTCCGACTTCTCGTAATACACACAAGTACCATAATCTTATGAAAAGACCACGTGCATCGGTGATGATAGACGTATCGCGGGCTGGGTTGAACCTTAAAGGAGTGCTGATCAGGGGCCGAGTTGAACTAATCCACGAAGAAGAGGCACGGCGCATTAATCGATTTATCCATTTGAAGTACGTGATGCCAGAAGCGCTGAACGATGTTAGAGTATGCTCGTATCTTTCAGAGGGCGATGATGTAACAGTAAAGGTCCATATGGATCGACTTATCAGCTGGAATCTTACTGATTCTAATGCGGGTAAGGCTCTGAGCGTTGGTGGCTGGTTTTATCCACTAAATGGTGAGCTTGAAGGTGCATGAATGATTTAACTATCTGCTTCATTTTTGTCGTTGTCAAAAAAGGAACCGCGCGGCAGTTTGTAAAGTGTTTTTTCTTTCTACGTTTACAATTAAACATAGAACCACACGTTTAGCTAACAATCATTCCTGTTTAAGTGATGGTAATTGTACTTCTAATGCTAGCGGCATTCTTCTTTTTCTGAAGCTATTAATTGAATAACTCTAGTGGAACATAATCAACCACCGATTAATAGCCATAACTGCAGCTGGGAAAATTTTAGTCCCGTAGAACAGGAACTAATATGTATGTTCATACGGTTAATTAAAATAATTTTGTCTGTAGAGATGCACGACGTACATGTACGAGGTATTTCTTGATACTATCGAGGGTCATCTACTGGCTTCAAAAAATTGGAATTAAACTGATAGTGTCTTTAGTATCCGTCTACCGTCATTCCGCCTATTACATTACTTTTTAAAGATTTCATAATTTTGAGCAGTTCCGCCTTAGTAGCACCACGCGTTTCCGGGATTGCCGCTACTACTTTATAAACACTGCTTGTACGTGCTACTACTGCACGGCTAGACGTAATATGAGCTTTATGGTTTACTATTGCTCCTGATGCATTTTGTGAAGCGGATATCAAAGTTACTCCAAATAATGATGTGACGGTGATGATTGCAAAAAGAGCAGTGGATGTTTTCTTTAGTCTTTCCTTTTTCATTTTTTTTGTAGAGTCAGAATCATAATCAACTTCCATATTGCTGGCTTTAGGATCATTTAGTTGTTCTTCTACCCATTGTTTATCTGCTAAAAACTCTCGATATATATATTCAAGTTGTTTTTGTAACGTCATATCTTTTATCAATGTACAAATCACAATGAGCAATATATTTGACTTCAAGTACGCATCATGTACAGATTATGTGAAAATTTTGCGTCTTCATTATTACATTCAAATTGCTATCCAATAACAGTTCTGAATGAATCGAAACATACGAGTAGTACTGCAGAGGCTCTTGACTAACTGCAATAGAAAAACCCAGAAGTCTGAACAAATAACTGGGATTGTTCACTTAAATTCAAAAATAACTTCGCGGGTTGTGGTATATTCAAAATGATGATGTTCATCGTACGATAACGGTAATAGTTCAATTTCGGTATGATTGCACGTAGGGCACGCCCTGTAAGATAATGCGTCCATATCACCCATTGTATCGATATAGGAAGCACACCAAAAACATGTTTGGCATATCATGAAGTATTTTCGCAATGGTTCATTTTCTTTGTTTGTTTGTATTGTAGATTGATGCTTTTCGTCTGTGGCATTTACGAGGTTATCTTCTTTACGTGTCTATTTGTTAGATAGTACCTCAAAGACGGATGTCATTTTGTATCTGTATATACAAGTAAGCGGAGAATATAACTTGGTTCAAACATGCAAGCTATACAAATTATGTGCGTTCTAGACGTATTAATTGTGGTAAGCCAATACGTAGACGTATTAACCTCGAATAAACTACTTTACATTCACTTTGATTTCGCATTTGAAAGACATAATTAATTATTTAATACGCATGATCTGAAGTTTGTATTTGAAATTTACATATAATATTATAAAATTGCGTGCATAGGATGAATAATATGCATGTAACAAAAGAGGATGAATAATCCTCAGTTGGAATGCATAACAAGACAACAAAAAAACCGACAATAGTTGTCTTTGTAATAATGGTTGGTACGATTCTTGTACGTACATACTTTCCTGCCACTGTTGTGCTTGTTTATTTGTTAGGCATGTGTAATTAGGTCCCCCTAATATTTATACGTTGTTCAGATTTTCAGGTCTGAAAATCATCGGAAAGTAAAAGTAGCTTTACCTACTTTACAATCAGTCTTACAAATATGGTTCATTCCAAAACTACGATAACAGCTAAAACGAAGAAAAAGAATATAGGCCGTTTTTTAGCTATACTGTTTTTTGTCCTTGTAACTGCAGGCACATTAGGAAATATCTTCGGAATAGGATATTCTATTGTGCTATACACACTAACATAAATTCGCAGACTCTCTCGACAGGTATTTGACGATGTTCAAGTTAAAGCGTTTTGTCCTATAGTAGTTCGTAATTGCTGCTTTTACACTGTCTAACAAAATTACGTATAGTAGTAACCGTTATTGTTCATTATGTATTTAGCTTAGGACCACAAATTGA